>JAFGTO010000345.1 GCA_016934095.1 Candidatus Glassiibacteriota bacterium | reverse complement strand
TGGCGGAAGTCGCCACCCGCATCCCGAAATAGCCGGCCAGTCCGCTGCACAAAGCACCGACCACGAAAGAAACCGCAACCAGAGACTGCACGATGTGATGCGAGATCCCGTAACCGACCGACAGCAGCACGGCGACTGCCAGCACGAAAAGCGACAGGGCCTTGTATTCACGAGCCAGGAAAGCCATCGCACCCTCGCGGATGGCCTGGCTGATGTGAATCATTTTCTCGTTGCCGGGGTCGAACTTGTGGACTCCGCGCGCTTTGATGAAAGCAAACAGCAGGGCCAGCAGGCCGGCCAGCGGAATCAGGTAAATAGTCTCTTCAGGCATGGACACTGTCCCCCGTGGTTAAGTAGTATTAATACTGTCGATCAATCCGTCCCGTGCGGCACTAGGGATTAAAGCGGTTCATCGCCTGGTCGATTCCCTCGCCGAGGAACACTTTCACCGCCTCGAGTGCCTCTGGGAAACGGTCCAGGACCGCTTCTTCCTCGGCCTGCTCGAAGGGGCTCAGCACGTAGTCGGTAAGCTCCTCTGGGACCTGTTCCCCGCCGACTCCGAATCGGAGACGGGCACAGGCATCTCCGCCCAGGGCCTCCAGCACGGAAATCATTCCCTTGTGGCCCCCGGCCGAGCCGCGGGCGCGCAGACGGATCTTGCCGGCCGGGAGCGCCACATCATCATAACAGATCAGCATGTTTGCCGGATTGAAAGGCCGCACGCGCCAGAACATCGACAAGGCCTGGCCGCTGCGGTTCATGTAGAGAACAGGCTTGACCAGCGCAATACTCTTGTCCAGGAACGAGCCCTCGCTGATCAGACAGGAAGCTTCCCGGGCAAAATCGCCGAACTCCAGCTCGTGGGCCAGGTAATCGATAAACCAGAAACCCACGTTGTGCCGGGTGTTTTCGTAAAGCTTTCCCGGGTTGCCCAGGCCGACCAGGACACTGAGATCGGATTCCGGGTTGTTCTCTATTATTCTTCGCTCTCCCTCTCGCGGCCGATGATTTCCGGCTCCTCGGGTTCCTCGCCCACTGCCAGCTCCTCCGCGGCAGCTTCCTCTTCCTCTGCGGTCGGCTCCTTGACCAGAGTCGGCGGGATGACACTGACCACCGCGGTCTTCAGGTCGGTCAACACCTCGAACTCACCGAGATCCAGGTCTTCTACATGGATACTGTCGCCGATTTCAAGGTCGGTGATATCCACCACGATGTGCTCGGGGATCTGTGCCGGCAGTACCAGAATTTCCAGGTCGCGCAGCACGTGCTGAACCAGCCCGCCCTGGTTGCGTACCCCTACCGGCGTGCCGTGCAGCACGATCGGCACCTCTACGTTGACCGAGCGGCCCTTGGCCAGGCAATAGAAATCCAGGTGCTGGATTTCCGGTTTGTAAGGGTGCCGCTGGACCTCGCGGATCAGGGTCTGGTGATTCCTGTTGACTTTTCCGGAAATCGAGAGGTCGATAACGGTGTTCTCCACCGTGATCCCGTGGAGCAGGTGCGCTACCTCCTTGTGGTCGAGCCAGACAGACAGGGGCTCCTCACCCGGGCCGTAAACAATGCCGGGAACGCGGCCCGCCCTGCGAAGCCGGCGCATCTCGTTCTTGCCGAAATTATCCCGGGTTTCGGCTTTCAGTTTCTTTTCAACGGTCATCTCTGTAGCTCCTTAAATAACTTGGGAATGTGGGCAAGGCCACTTTCAATCGAAAAGCGAGCTTACCGATTCGCCTTCATGGATATAGGATATGGCCTTGCCCAGTAATTCGTTCACCGAAAGTATCTTGAGCTTGGGGAAGAGCTTTTCTTCCGGGATAAAGACACTGTCGGTGACCGCAATCCGGGTAATGGGAGAGTTCTGCAGTAATTGTGGGGCCTGTCCGGAGAGGATGGCGTGCGTGCAGCCGACATTGATCGACCGCGGGTTTCTCTTGTGCAGCGCCTCGCAGGCCGCCACCAGGGTCCCCCCGGTGTCGATTATATCATCGACCATGATAACATCCTTGCCGGCGACATCGCCGACGACATTCAGGGTCACCGCCACGTTGGGCCGCGGCCGCCGCTTCTCGACGAATGCCAGCGGGGCATCCAGGCGGCCGGCAAACCCGCGGGCCATCTTGGCCCCGCCGATATCAGGGCATACCACCACCATGTTGTCCAGTTTCAATGAATTGAAATACTGGATGAAAATGGGGACCGAGTACAGGTGGTCGCTGGGAATGTCGAAGAACCCCTGGATCTGGTGCGCGTGCAGGTCCAGCATCATTACCCGGTCGGCGCCCGCCATGGTGATCAGGTTGCTCATCAGCTTGGCGCCGATGCAGACCCGGGGCTGGTCCTTGCGGTCCTGCCTGCCGTAGCCGTAATAGGGAATCACCACCGTGATCCGGCCGGCGGATGAGCGCCTCAAGGCATCGATTATCAGCAGCAGCTCCAGGATGTTCGAGGCCGGCGGGTTGGTCGGCTGGATCACGAAAGCATCGCAGCTGCGGATATTTTCGCATATTTTGACAAAGATCTCCCCGTCGCTGAACCGACGGACTTCCACCGGAGTCAGCTCCATCCCGAGAAAAGCGGCGATCGACTCGGCGAGCTGGCGGTTGGCGTTTCCGGTAATCAGTTTCAACTCGGTGCGCGAGTACATGGTTCCAATCCGAAAAAATATCCTTAATGAACCGGGCAGCGAGCAGCCCGGGAGTATTAGCTGGCTGGGGCGGTAGGATTCGAACCTACGAATGCAGGAGCCAAAGTCCTGTGACTTACCACTTGTCGACGCCCCATCGTAGAACGGCCTCAAGGGTAAATAAAGCCGGAAAAGTTGGCTCCCGGCTTCAAAGGATTAAAAGATAAGACGTTATCATATATCTGTCAACTGTTTTGGCTTGCCTGTCAGCGCGGGCAGGCATCGGGTCGCCACCGTGCTGCAGGCCGAGAAAAAGCCCGGCGAACCCAAGGTAAACCTTCGCCGGGCTTTCTCTATCTAATTATTTACCGTCCAGGGTGTTCCCGCCTCGAAGGGCAGAGTTGAGACAGGGACACCGGCCGGCTCAACCCGCCAGCTTGACCAACAGGGCCAGCAGGTCGAAAATATTGGTGGAGCCGTCCCCGTTGACATCCGCGCCTGCCGTAGGCTCCCCGGCTCCGGAGAGTATCTGCAGCAGTCCCAGCAGGTCGAAGATGTTGATCGCATCGTCGCCGTTCACATCCCCGGGAGTCACTGCGGGCCCGGGCCCTACCGCTTCCTTGTTCACCGTGCCGTTGACTATCGCGACCTCGATGTCCTCGGCGTTCTCATCGGAGAGCGAGACCCCGGTCAGATCCACCGGTATCTCTCCCGCGGCGTTCACGGTGAAAGTTACCACGAAGACCTCTTTCTTGTCTCCGATGGCTACGGGATTGGAAAAGGTGAAATCCACCAGCGAGACAGCCAGCTTGCCGGTGGAATTGGCAGTGTTGATTTCCAGGCCCACCGGGGTCATGGACGAGGCATCGGCGCCTTTCACCGCAGTGGTGATCTGCAGCTTGGTCTGGTCGAACTCGACGGTGAAAGAGATGCCGGCCACGTTCTTATCGCTGGTTACCAGCACCGGCATAGCCACGCTGGTACCCTGGTCGCCGAAAGCGTCCCGGATCAGGATAAAGTTGCCTTCCGGCTCGATCTGCGGTTCAGGTTCTGGTTCAGGTTCTGGTCCGGGGCCTGGCTCCTCGCCACCGATAGTTACCGAGCCGTTGACCACGGTTACCTCGATGTCCGCGGCTGATGCATCCGAGAGGGATACTCCGTCCAGCTCCACCGCCACCGTGCCCGAGGCTGCGGAAATGGTGAAAGTGATGACGAAAACCTCTTTGTCTTCACCGGCGGCCACGGGGTTGGAGAAAGTGAAATCCACCAGGCTCACCTCCAGCGTACCATCGCTGTTGGCAGCGGCAACCTCCAGGCCCACCGGCGTCATCGACGCAGCATCTGCTCCCTTGGCGGCACTTTTAATCTGCAGCTTGGTCTGGTCGAAAACCACCGTGAACGAAAGCCCGGCTACGGCCATGTCGCTGGTTACCACCACCGGCACGGTAACATCATCACCCTGCTCGCCGCTGACTTTCGCCGCCATGATATAATTGCCCTCGGGCGTGGGCTCGGGTTCAGGCTCCGGCTCAGGCTCGGGTTCCGGCTCAGGCTCCGTGCCCGCGGTTACCGACCCGTTGACAACCGTGACCGCAATGTCGCCTGCCGACACATCGGAGAGGGAAACCCCGCTGAGCTCTACCGGTATCTCGCCCGAGGCCCCGGCAGCGATGGTAAAGGTTACGACATAAAGCTCTTTGCCCGCGCCCGCAGCTATCGGGTTGGAGAAGGTGAAATCCACCAGGCTCACCTCCAGGGTACCATCGCTGTTGGCGCCCGCAACCTCCACGCCGACCGGGGTCATCGAGGCGGCATCCGCTCCGGCAGCAGTCGAGGCGATCTGCAGCTTGGCCTGGTCGAAAGCCACTGTGAACGAAGCGCCCGCAATGGCCGCGTCCGAGGTGACAGTTATTGCCAGCGCTACATTCGTGCCGGGGTCCCCGCTAACCTTGGCGGCCTCGATCTTGTTCTGGGCCTGGGCCGACCCCAACCCGAGTAAGGACAAAGCTAACAGCAGAACAATCGAACGTTTCATTGCCTGACCTCCAGTCATGACGATGAAAAAACAGTGAATAGGGAAAATTATTATAGTTCTTCCGAGAAAGGGTTGTCTTTCTCAGCGATGCCGGAAAAAACATAGAAGGAAAAAAACAAAAAGGACATTACCAATATTTTACCATGATCACCCGCTTTGTCAAGAAAGAAAAACATTCCGGCTCGAAACCCCTGCCGGGCCGGGAAGTACGGAGGGTCGAGCCCGCCCTGCCGGATTCCCTGTTAAAAAATCTCCACGACGGACACAGGAGTGTGCGTGTAATCGAAGGAACTGCGCTGGGTTACGCGCAGGAGCCTTTCCTGGGGGGATTGAAGATATTCCGCAGCCAAGCTGCCGGGAATGCGCTCGCTGGAAAATTCAGGTTTTTTCAGGCCAGATGGGCGCGATAACCGCCGTTGTCCACGTAGTCGGGCCGCAGGTAGTCGAGGACCGCGGCATTGGCGCTTGGTGCCAGACGGTTGTTGAGCTCGCGCATCTCCCGGTCTGTCATCGGTGTGAACGAGGCGGCCAGGCTGGCGGCGCTTTCCACGTGCTCCCGGGTGTGCATGCCGAGGATGATGCCGTGCGCGGGCAGGCTCAGCCCGTAGCGGATCAGCTCGCTGCCGGAGGCCTTGCCTGCCTCGTTCCCGGTGGCGATCAGCCGCCGCTGGCCGGTGATCTTGAAAGCATAGATCCCGACTTTCTTCTCCAGAGCCACGGGCAGCGACACGTCCTCGAAACTGCCATCCCCCTTGACCTCGAACTCGAAAGTGAAAGGGACCTTGCTGGCATTGGCGCCCATCAGGACCACGTCGAAATCGAAGCGGCGCATGGCTTCGGCCAGCGCCGGCGGGTGCAGGTGGCTGGTGACCCCGAGATAGCGCGCCGAGCCCTGTTCCCTGAGCTTGACCAGGGTCTCCAGGGCGCCGGACTCGAACATCTTCTCCACGTCATCCAGGCTCGAGAGCCCGTGCATCTGGACCACATCGATGTAATCCGTGCGGAAATGTTCCAGCGACTGCTCGAACTTCTTCATCAGCTTGTCGTAGTCGTTATCGACATCGTACTTGGTGGCGAAGTAGACACTGCTGCGGTGGGGTTCCAGGGCCTCGCCCATCCGCTTTTCGCTCTTGCCCCCGCCGTAGCTGTCTCCCGAATCGAAATAGTTCACGCCCTTTTGCCTGGCCAGCTCGAGCAGGGCCACCGCCTCCTGGTCGTCCTTGATCATACTCAGGGCGCTGCCGCCGCCCATGCCCAGGATCGAGGCGTTCATCCCGGTCCTGCCCAGGCGCCCGCTGGGGACTATGACCCCGGCCGGAGCCTTTTCCGGCCCGGAGCAGGCTGCGCCGAGGAATACCCCGGCCGCTCCGGCCTTGAGAAAATCCCTGCGGTTGATCGTTTCCCTGCCGTGCTCTTTGCCGTACGACATGCGATCTTCTCCTTTACTCTTTCAAACCTGCCGGGTCTTGTCGTCTCAGGCCCGGCCCGATGAATGGACAGTGACGGAAACAAGGTACGCCCGCAGCGCGCACCCGGCGCGGCTGCATAAAATAAACTTGCAAAACCGGCTAAAAGATACCAAAAAGTCCTTGTCCGGTCAACCCGGAGCGCCCTGTACGGGCGGACCCGGCGCACGGGCCGCGGACCCGGTTAAAAGAGCGTGGGGATTTTTACCACTGCGAAATAGCCGAAAACCACGGCCGAGACAATCAGGCCGGCCAGGATGACCGGGTTGGGCCGCAGGAGTTTCCGGGCGCTGTCGCTCAGCATCCCGGGCATCACCCGGTAGAGGGCCACGGCCACCAGCACCGCCTGCAGGGGGCTGAGCAGGATCCCATCCAGGATGGCGCCCAGCTTGACCAGCATGACAGGCTGGAACCCGAAAGTATTGATCAGCACCATGTTGGACAGGAAGAAGACCACCATGAAGAAGCGGAACACCAGGCGGGAATTCGAGGTGATGGCCCGTGCGGGGAAGAGGATCCTCAGGCAGTCTGCCATGATCCGCGGCCAGCCGGCGAACTGGCAGAGGTTGGTGCTGATCATGGCCGCGGTGCCGGCCAGCAGGAAGAGCACGGCCCCGGTCCTGCCCCAGAAGGTGCCGAAAAGCTGGCTGAGCTCCAGGGCCACTTCCGCGCCTTTGGGGGCCAGCCGCGCCGCGCCCAGCACTCCCTCGCCTGCTATCAGGAAGCACCCTGTGACCAGGGTGCCCACCAGCAGGGCCACGCTGGCATCCGTATAGACCACCCGGCACCAACCCTTGAGCTTTTGGGCGGTTTCGACTGTCATGGTGCGCAGGGCGCTCTCATCGGCCGGACGGCCGAACCCGCCTGCGCCCGCCATGCCGAAACCGGATTCGAGGACCCAGTAGGAATACCAGGCCTGGCTGGCGAACCCGCCGGCGGCCCAGCCGAGCACGGGCAGCATCTCCGCCCAGGCGTTGGGGCTGGCTGCCCCGCTCTCCACTGCCCAGCCTGGCACCTCGGGGATGCTGAAGCCGAACAGGCCCGCCAGGACCTGGCTCAGCCCGGGCATGACTTTCCAGGCCACGTAGATCACCCCGACCACCATGATCAGCACCAGGAATGAGGTGATGTATTTCAGGGTATCGAACCTGCCGGACCAGGCCACGGAGACGCAGAAGAGGGTCACCGCCCAGCCGATAACCACCTGGTCCACCGGCAGCAGGGCGTGGATGAAAGTGCCGGAGGCCAGGGCCAGGGCCGCCATGGAGACCGCCCCGGCCGAGAACTGCCCCACCAGCACGACCCACACCGCCCACTTGCCCGGCCCTGGCATACGGCCGAACATGTCGATCATGCCCTCGCCCAC
>JAFGTO010000344.1 GCA_016934095.1 Candidatus Glassiibacteriota bacterium | reverse complement strand
GAGAAGGAGAACCCCGGTAAAAGCTTTTAAATATTTTTTGTCGGTCCAGAACATGGTGATTTCCCCTCCGGTTTGGGTGGTCTCCCCGGGCAGCCGGCTACTCGGGATCCAGGGCCTGCCCGTTTCGGGAAGGCGGCTTCGGCCGGGAGCTACCGGGAAGTGTCCCCGGGCCTCAGGACCAGGTTGCCGGCCTCCGAGCTGAGGTATTCCCCTTGCGGTGAGATGACCAGGCGGCGGGCTTTCCCTTTCAGCCCGGCAGCCGCTTCCAGTCCGTACCTCTGCTGCGGCGCAAGCCCGACAACCAGCAGAAGGCCTTTTTCAGGCACCCCGGCCGGGATATTTGCACTGTCCGGCACGGCGAAAACCACCGTTCTCGGCGGCCGGCCCTGAGGCCCGGTGGGGATAATGAAATAGGGCCCGTCCGGTACGGCCAGCGCGGTGCTCGAACCCTCCTGGAGACACTCGACCCGGTTGATCCAGCCGGTGTCCTCGCCGGGCGCGGGGGCGTGCAGGACCGAGGCCATCTGCACTGCAGCCGGCATCCTGCCGATTATGGTCACGCTCAGGGCCCGGTTCAGCGGCTCGCCGTCCGGCCGGTCCAGCGACTGGTGCTCGAAATAGTAGCGGTACGAGGGGAACACCCGGCCGACCAGCCAGGGCTCGCCGTTCCCGTCAGCGACGGGCAGCACGGCCAGCGAGCTGTGCCCTGCACTCCAGCGGGCCGCTGAGGCATCTGTCTGCAGCAGCCACTCGTACCTGCGGATATATTTCTTGTCCCCGTCCCTGGTGAGCAGCCGGTCCATGAGCAGGATGGTTCTGGGCTTGAGGTAGACCAGGGTGCGCTCGAACCTGTCCAGCTCCACCTCTTCCGGGTAGGCGTCGGTCAGGTCCGCGGCGGCCATGGCCCAGGTACCGGCGGATTCGAAAGCGGTCATCCGCCCGGTGTGGTCTGCCTTGAAAAGCTGGCCGTGCCCATCCATCATCACCGTGCTGTGGAACCTTCCGTCCCTGCCGCCGAATCCGGGCGGAGCCAGGGGAAACCTGCCGTCCGCCCAGAGGTACAGGGACCCGGCGTTCAGGTGCACGTGCGCCAGGCCATCCGGCAGGACCCTGTTACCGGCCTGCCAGGCTGAGGTGCCGGCTTTCCCCAGCAGGTGGCCGCCGCAGAAAGCCAGCACCGGGTGATCCTGCCCCCAGCCGGCCCGGAACAGCGCGACATCCCAGTTGGGGTAGAGCACGTCCGCAGGCAGGGTGTCCGGCGGCACGGGTTTTACGGACGGGTCGTACCAGAGGAACTGCCAGGCCAGCCCGTGGCGCTCGCGGTCCCTGACAGGCACCCGCGTACCGTAGGAATAGGGATTTTCCAGGGCGTACCAGGCGTTCTCGGCGGAATCGGCATGGGCTTCACGCAGGGCCAGCCACTGGGCGTGGCTGTCGCGATAGCGCGCGGCCAGGTGCATCGACAGGTGCGCGCTCACCGAGCCCAGCACCCCATAGCGCCCGGAGGGGAAACTGTCCCCCAGGTACAGGTAACGGTCTCCGGGCAGCCAGTGCCGGAGCCGGGCCCGGGCGGTGTTCTTCATCCAGGCCCGCTGGTAGAAATCCTCTCCGCCGGCCCTTTTCAGCGCGTCAAAGAACATCAGGGCCGGGGCCATCCCGTAGACCCAGTCCGCCACTCCCTCCGGCCAGTAGCCTTTGCCGCCCAGCAGGTCCATGGCCTTGCCCAGCTCCGAGGCCGCGAACTCCACTACTTCCCGGGCCCCCTCGTATTCGCCCTGCAGGCAGATGCCGGCGATCCCCAGGAAAGCGACCGGGATCCAGAAGTCGTGGTGGGTGTAGATCATGGCCCACCAGGAGTCGGAAGCCCCCTGCCGGGTCAGCTCGGTCATCTCGACCAGCCTGGCCAGCAGGCGGGCTCGCAGCTCAGGCGAGAGCCCCTGGTAGAAAAGATCGTAGCCGTGCGCCAGGGCGGCGGCGAACTCGGCCACGGTGAAATATCCCGCATCCCCGGCAGGCTCATCCAGCAGGGCTTCGAGCCAGCGCCTGCCTGCTTCCAGGTACTCGCCGCGGCCGGTGACCTGGTAGAGCAGGCCGAAATTGGTTACTGCAGAGAAGCAGTTTTCGAGGTGGCGCTCTTCGTAGCCGAACTCGGCAGGCGGTGAGTCCTTTAAACGGCTGTCGCCCCAGTGCTGAAGCCTGGAGAACTGCAGGGCCTTGACACCTTTTGCCTCACGGCGCAGGGAGGGCAGGTCGCTGCGGGCAAAGTACAGGCCGGGATGCTCCGCGGCCTGGGAGGTTGCTACCGCACCGAGGAGCAGTCCGCAGCACAGCAGCACCGCCCGGATCGCTCTGGCTCGCATGGGTGCCTCGCTGCATGGTTGAAGGTTGAAAAAGGTCGGCGGCCGTTAATTTGATACTACAGGCCGTTTCCCGGAGCCTCCGGTCCTGCTTCCCGGCGTGCCTGCCCGGGCACATTCGTTGGCGAGCCCCGCCCTTTGTCCCAAAATTAACTAAATAAAGAGCGGACTGTTGATAATCGCTATAGTACTTTTCCGGCTGTCAACACCCTGTCAAACTACTGCCGCTTCCCTGCAAATTAAGCCTTTACTTACGCAGCAGCTTCTTGCGGTCCTTCCTGACCGCCTTGTCCCTTTCCGGCTTGGTCTGCTGGTAGACCAGGTCGAGCAGCGCTTTATCCGCGTCGCTCAGGGCGCGCTTCCTGCGGGCGGTGGCGATCCCGGCGGTCTCCAGCAGCCTGGCGTAGCCGAACCCGGTAGTGATCGCCCCTTCCAGGTACCAGGTGAAAGAGGGGATGAACTTGGGCAGCACCCTGCCGTCCCCCATCAGCAGGGTCATCACCCCCACGTGCGCGCCGGTGTTGAGGAAAGTGCCGATCGAGGTCTTGGTGTGGTCGCCGATGAAAGCGCCGACCTTGGTGTCTTTAGTATCGAGGTAGCTCCAGTTGCCTTCGCTGTCCGGCATGTACACCTCTACCGCGCCGTAGTCGTTTTTCAGGTCGCTGTTGGTGGTCAGGGCCCCCAGGTTGACCCACTCGCAGACATAGGCGTGGCCCAGGAAACCATCGTGGTACTTGTTCGAGTAGGCGTGGATGATACTTTCCTCCACCTCGCCGCCTACCCGGCAGACCGGCCCGAAAGAGCACCCCTCGCGGATGTTGCCGCGGGTGATCTGGGTCTCCGGCCCTACATAGCAGGGCCCCTCGACCCGGCTGTGGGGGAAGACGATCGAGCCGCGCTCCAGGGTTACCGGGCCGGCGGTGGTGTCGATCACCACCTGGGGGTGGACCACCGCCCCAGGGGCCACGTAGAGGTTTTCCGCCGGGCCGTAGACCGTGGCGCTCTGGTGCACCTCGCCCTCAATGCCGGCTTTGCCCTCGATCCTGAAATCCGCCGCGATTGCCTGTCCGTTATGGTGGATCAGCTCCCACTGGTGGCGGACCAGGGTCAAGCCGAGCACCTTTTCGCAGGGCAGCTTTTTAAGCAGCTCTTTCAGGAAGCCGTGGATGTCCCCGGCCCGGATCGATCCGGCTGCGGCCCTGCCCACCCTGGCGTAGAGCAGCTCGCCCTCCGGGGAGACCCCGGCCTGGTCCGGGCCAGCGGCCTCGAGGCGGAAGTCCTCGAGCAGCAGGCTGCCGTTGAAGATCAGCAGGTCGTCATCCAGGGCCGCCAGGTCGTTGACCGTGGAGCCGGCGGGTGCCCGGCCGGCGAAAGTCCCGGCCAGGTGGTCGCGGCAGAAAAAGCAGGCCGGCAGCCCCGGGTGGTTGCGGAGAATTTTCTCGTAGAGCAGGCTGTGGCCGCAGCGCAGCTCGAAAGTGGGCCGCAGGTAGGCGATGGGGAAGAAATTGCAGAAATTATTCCCCTCGAAGATCACTAATTTCATGGTCCGGTACTCCAGGGAACAGGGTTGTTTGTTTTCGCTGGTAAAATATCCCGCTGCCGATAAAACACAGCGCCAGGCCCAGGAAAGCGAGTCGCTGGCGCAAGTTTTAGAAAATAAAATATTCGCCGGGGACAGTCAATAGGGAGGCTGCAGTCTGCAGCTCGAGCCGGAGGCCCCGACAAAGGAGATGCCTTGACATCCTGCCGCCTTCCGGGATAACTTGATACAGTCTTTGCCGGCTCGCTATTAAAAACAAGAGAGCTATCTGACAACCCGGAAAAGAAAGGACAATCCCATGCGCTACAGGACATTCGGCAGGCTCGGCTGGCAAGTGAGCGAGATCGGTTTCGGGGGCTGGGCCATCGGCGGCGACTGGGGCAAGGTCGAGGACAGCGAGGCCCTGGCCACCCTGCACGAGGCCCTGGACTCGGGGATCAATTTCATCGACACGGCCCAGGGGTACGGCGATGGCCACAGCGAGGAGCTGATCGGAAGAGTGCTGGCCGAGCGGGGCAGCGGAGCCGGCAGGGTCTACGTGGCCACCAAGATCCCCCCGGCAGGCAAGCTCTGGTGGGTAGACCCGGACTTCGATGACATCGGGCAGTTCTACCCCCCGGCCTACCTGCGCGAGCGGGTGGAGCTCTCCCTGAAGAGGCTGGGCACCGAGGCCGTGGACCTGATGCAGCTCCACACCTGGACAGCCGGCTTCAACCAGCACGATGAATGGTACGAGACCCTGGAGAGCCTGCGCCGGGAGGGCAAGCTGCACGGTTTCGGCATCTCGGCCAGCGAGAAAAGGCCCGGGGACGTGGTGCCCTCAGTGGAGGCCGGCCGGCTGGACAGCGTGCAGGTGATCTACAACCTTTTCGAGCAGCGCACCGCCCGCTCTGTGCTCGAGCCCTGCGGCAGACACCACACGGCAGCCATTGTCCGCGTGCCCCTGGACGAGGGCTCGCTCACCGGCAAGTTCAGCGAGAAAACCACTTTCGCCAAGGGCGATTTCAGGCGGCATTTTTTCCGGGGCAACAACCTCAAGGCCACTCTCAGGCGGGTCGGGGAGATAAAACGCTTCAAGGATGAGCATTATCCCGGCCTGTCGCTGGTCGAGCTGGCGCTGCTTTTTTGCAAGAGCCACCCCGACGCCTCGACCGTGAT
>JAFGTO010000343.1 GCA_016934095.1 Candidatus Glassiibacteriota bacterium | reverse complement strand
CCGAGGCCTGCCTGTCCGGCCAGGATCACGGAGCTGCCGATCTTGGTCGAGCCGGAAACGCCGACCTGGGCTACTACCAGGGTGTTGTCGCCGATCTCGACATTATGGGCGATATGGACCAGGTTGTCGAACTTGACCCCGTTACCGATTCTGGTCGGTGCCAGGGTGCCGCGGTCGATAGTAGTGTTGGTGCCCACCTCCACGTCATCGCCGACTACCAGTCCGCTGACCTGGGGGATCTTCTGCTGCTGACCTTTCTTGTCGCAGACAAACCCGAAACCGTCCCCGCCCAGGACACAGCCGCTCTGCAGCAGGCAGCGCTTGCCGATAACGACATTGTCCAGCACGATTGCGCCCGGCATCAGACGGGTCCCATCGCCGATCGAGGAATGTACCCCGACATAGGAACGGGCTTGAAGCACCACGTCATCTCCGATCCTGGCATGGGCTCCCACCACTACGAAAGGCCCGATATAGACACGCTTGCCAACCTCGGCGGTCGGGTCAACCGCGGACATCGGATGCACGCCGGGGACAAAAGTCCTCTCCGGCGGGTAAAAGAGCTCGACGGTCCGCAGAAAAGTGAAATAGGGATTCTCCACCACCAGATAATTCTTATTTTCCGGCACCGCTCCGTTTTTCTGGCCGATGATAACGGCGGCGGCCCTGGTAGTGAAAAGACGACTCAGATACTTGGGATTAGCCAGAAAAGAAATCTCCCCTTCTTTGGCATCCTCCAGGCCGGCCACTCCAAAGATCAAAATATCGGGGTCGCCCCTTACTCGCCCATTTATCTTTTCCGCTATTTCACCCAGAGAGTATTTTGGCAACTTTTGCTCCTGATCGTTAACGTAATCGCTGTTCCCCTATTCCCAGCGCTTCCATCACCTGATCGGTAAGGTTCAACTCCTGATCTATATATAGCAGGATCCCCGAGTCGAAAATCATCTCCATCCCCTCACGCTCACTGGTCTCGACCACCGCCTGATGGACTCTTTCCAGGATTGACTGGCTGAGCTCCGCGTTGCGCCGCTCCAGTATTCCGTCCTTACCGTAGATCTTATGGTATAGCGCCACCGTCTCTTTCTTTTCCCGCTCCAGCCTCGCCTCGAGTCTTTCCATTTGGCTGAGCAGGAAGACTGTGTCCACGGCGGCAGGCTTAACTGCCGTCGAATCGGCAGCGGAGGCGGAGTCCGCGGGCACCGAGGATGAATCCCGCTCCACCGGCTGCGGCTTCTGCGCTGCCGCAGGTTCCGCTCCCGCGCTCTCCGCTGCCTGACGGGCTGCTGCCAGTGCGGTTTCGACAGCTTTGACAGAATCCAGGTAAACCCTGAGCTGACTCTGCCGGGCGTTGAAATCTTTCTCCCAGATAGCTGTTTCCTGGTCGAGGATTCGCTGGACCTCCTTGACCGCCGACAGCTTCTCAAGGATCAGTTTGTCCTCGACAAATCCGAACTTGGGCTGCTGAGCCAGAACGGGAGAGATAATTATAACTAAACAAAATACTAAAATATGTCTCATATGGAAAGCTTTTTTTGCCGTTTTTTACCTTCCGGGACTCCTTCTGGTTCCGCCGGAAGGTGACGTGTCCACGCCCGCCTTGAGAACTTTCAAGACCTCTTCGGTCAGATCCAGCTCTTCCTTGGCATACAACAGACCCTGGGCGTTGAAAATCATCGTATAACCGTCGCGCTCGCCCAGGATCTCGATAGCCCGGTTAACCTTTTCATAAATCGGGGTAAGCAGCTCGATCTTACGCTGTTCCGCTTTGCCCTGGGGGCCGAAAATGTCCTGGTAGAATTTCACCGCTTCTTGACGCTTGGCGAGGATCGTCTCCTGTTTCTCTCTCTTCTTTTCAGGACTGTAAAGCATGGCCCGCTGCTGGTACTCCTCTTCCATGGCGGCCACTTCCTCCTGGTACTGCTTCAACTGACTTTCCCAGCTGGCAATCTCTTTTTCGTAGGTCTTGCTCGCATCCTCGTGTTCCGGGAAATTTTCCATCAACGGTTCCACCTGGACATAACCGATCTTAAGTTCCTGGCCCAAAGCTGCTGCTGCAATCGCCAGGATTGCGGCCAAAGTAATTTTCAGGATTCGCAAAATTCTACCTCCGTGGTTGAAAAAGTGTTGAAAAGCCTCTTAAACAGATTGACGGATTAGCCAGTTATTAATTTGCCGATATTCCTGCCGTGAATCAATAAAAACGACCGAAACGGAAATGCGGCACCCATTTCCCCTTGGTTGGACGTCCATAGGCGTCTGTCTGATCGAAACCGTAGCCGAGCTCCAAGCCGATAGGGCCCATCGGAGTTTCCAGGCGGACCCCGAAACCTGCACTCCGGCGGAGCTTCGAGAGGTTCACATCCACCAGCTCGTTCCAGACATTACCGGCTTCGAGAAACACTACCCCGTAGACCTGATCCGCAAACTTGATCTCCTCCTCGGCAGTTAACATGAAAAAAGTGCTGCCTCGGTAGTAATAGCGGCCGTCCACTCCCACGCTGCGGTCTTCGTAGCCCCGCAGGTGGATGTCCGTATCACGTCCGTAGCCCGTGCCACCCATGATGTATTTCTCCCGCGGATCGACCAGCGGGCTCCTGGAACCTCCGAAAGGCTTGATTAACCCGCCCCGGCATTTCAGGCCCAGGACAAAACTACTGGAAAGAGTCGGCACGTGCCAGGCTGAATCGAACTCGTACTTCTGATAGCCGATATTCCCCCCGAAAGGCCCGCCGGAAAACTCGCTGGTCACCGAGTGGCGCGTGCCGCTCTGGGGGTGCTGCAGGTTGAGACGGGTATCCCGGGCGATTGTAAAGCTCACCTTGCTCGAGGTCTGCGGGTAGTCATTGATATTCGCCCCGGTATACAGGTAAACCAGCGTGCTGTCTCCGCTGATGTCTATCGACTGCAGGGAATAACCGACATAGAAACGGGCGTATTCGACATTCGGAATCGGGAAACCGAACCGCGAGTAAAAACCCTTGTAGCGGTCCTGAAAAGGATCGTTGCGCAAACGGCGCCGCATGTTGAACACACCCACATCCAGGGAAACAGGCGTGTCGAGAAAATAGGGGTCCGTGTAGCTCAGGTCGATATTGGTCATCCGCGTACCCAATTCCATACGCAGCTGGACCGACTTGCCCCGGCCGAAGAGGTTACTCTGGGTGAGGTCGAGAAAGCCGGTTACACCCCAGCCTCCGCCGAAACCCGCGCCGAAATTCGCGCTCCCCGTGTGTTTCTCCTTGACCCGGAAAACCAGGTCCACTTCGCCGCCCTCGGAGACGGGTTTGGGCTCGATCCCGATGTCCTGCTCGAAGAAACCGGAATTCACCAGGCTCTGGTAGCTCATTTTGACCAGGGGCTGACGGAACAGGTCTCCGGGATAAATACCTATCCGGCGGCGTATCACCTTTTCAAAGGTACTCTCGTTACCCTTGATAATAATCTTGCGTACAGTGGCGGGTTCGCCCTCCCGGATCATCAGATTGATGTTGATCAGGCTGTCCTGGTACTCCCTCATCGGCTGTGCCTGGAGATAGATGTAGCCCTCGTCGCCGTAAAGCTCTCGCACCTTCTGCATGCTCTCTTCCAGCTTCTCCTCGTTGAAAACCGCCGAGTCCCTGAGCGTGAACTGGGACAGGATCAGCTCGTCAGGGAAATGGGCGTTGCCTGTAACCCCGATACTGCCCAGGTAATACCGTCTCCCCTCGTCCACGGTGATAATCAAGGTTACATGCCGGCTCTTCTCTTTGAACTCCATTTTATGGCCAAGCACCTGGAAAGCCACAAAGCCGTTTTTCCGGTAGAAATCGGGCAGCTTCTCGGTAAGGTCTTTCTGGAACTTTTCATCGTCGTAACCGCCCCGGCGCCAGAACTTCAGGAAGCTTCTCTGCTTGGTGGAAACGGCCCCCCTCAGCTTTTTATCCGTGAAATGCTCGTTGCCCTCGAACTCGACCCTGGTGATCTTTATCTTACTGCCTTCATCTACCTTGAAAGAGATCTCGATGCGGCCGGGGATCTTGGGATAAAGCGTGTCGACTTCGACTTTCGTGTTGTAATAACCCTCCTGGCGGTACAGCTCACCCACCTTGTTCTCCGCCTCCTGTACTTTGGAATGGGAGTACAGTCCGCCCACCCTGATCCCCACTTTTTCTTTCAGCTCCTTTTCCTTGATTTTCTTGCTGCCGGTAATGCTGAACTTGCTGATAATCGGATTTTCCTTGACCCTGATAATTATCCTGAGCCCGCCGGCGGTCTGCTCGGTAAGGATGTCAATATCCTCGTAAAGTCCTGTCTGCCATAAGCTTATCAAGGCATTACGTACCATTATAATCGAATAGACATCACCGATGTTGATCTGGGCGGAGCTGAGTACTCTCTGGTTGGCGACCCGCTCATTGCCCTCGACTACGACTTCCGCGACCCTCTGCTCCACGGCCTGCGAAAACAGCAGGGAAACTCCACACCCGGGGGGATCTAGCGAAATCACGCCAACCAGACAAAAAAACAGTACACCAATCTTCCAAGGCTTCATGCAGGATATCTTTCTATCTCCCGTGGAAATTAGCAAACGGCCCTGCGGCATTCCGGAGCGGTCCGGCCGGCGACGGCCGGGCGGTAAAGGGTCAAGAGAATATCGTGTGCGGCTCTTCCGGCCATAAGGCTCTTTCGTAAGGGTCATGGATCAATGGTGATAACATTGGTTCCGGGAACCTGGTCCCGCCCGGTACCGGGCGGCAATTTTACCACTCGGCCCTGAGGCTCCGGACTGGGTGAGCCGGAACATCAGGGCCTCGAGTGAATCGATGAAGAGCTGGGGAAAAATCCACCTTACCGCCCGGCAGCGACTGCATGCTTCCCCGTGGCCTGCTGCGGGGAATGCGCCCGGGGGTTCAATTCAACTCAGCTTTTCTTAGAGGTACTCGCTTTTTCTTTTTCCAGCAGGCTGCCGGCCATGGCAAATTCGAGCTTGTCATCCTTGGCGTTGACCTTGATAATGTCGCCGCGCTTGAAATCGTTGCTGAGGAATTTTTCCGACAGGGTATCTTCCAGGTAGCGCTGAATGGCCCTTTTGAGCGGCCTTGCCCCGTATTCCTGGCTGTAGCCTTTTTCGGCCAGGAAAGTCTTGGCCGTATCGTCCAGCTCCAGCGAGAACTCCCGCTCGCTCAGGCGCACCCGCAGCTCGGCGACCAGGATATCGACGATCTGCTTGATGTCTTCCAGCGACAACTGGTGGAAGACGATGATCTCATCCAACCTGTTGATGAATTCGGGGTTGAACACCTTGTTGATTTCTTCCTTGATCTTGGTGGCGAAACGGTCGTAGTCCGCATGGATGTCTCCCTGGCTGTGGAAGCCCACGGAGCCGCTCTTGATCTCTCGCGCACCGATATTGCTGGTCATGATAATCACGGTGTTCTTGAAATTGATCTTCCGTCCGTAGTTGTCTGTCAGGGTACCGTCGTCGAGTATCTGCAGCAGGATGTTGAAAACATCCGGGTGTGCTTTTTCGATTTCATCGAACAGCACCACCGAGTAGGGTTTCTGGCGGACTTCCTTGGTAAGGCTTCCGCTGTCCTCGTAGCCCACGTATCCCGGAGGCGCTCCCAGGAGCCGGGAGACGGAGAACTTTTCCATGTACTCAGACATATCGACCCGGATCAGGGCGTGCTCATCGGCGAAAAGAAACTCTGCCAGGGCACGGGCCAGCTCGGTTTTCCCCACGCCGGTGGGCCCGGAGAAAACGAAAGAGCCGATGGGCCTCTTGGGATCTTTCAGGCCGGCCCGGGCGCGACGGATCGCGCGGCTGACCGCCTCCACCGCCTCATCCTGTCCCACCAGGCGCTTGCGCAGCTCATCCTCCATCTTGAGCAGACGGGCGCTCTCGTTCTCGCTCAGCCTGACCACCGGGATTCCGGTCCACCGCGAGACGATATAGGCGATGTCCTCCTCCTGCAGGGTGATATCATACCCGCCATCCTCGTTCCTGCGCTCGGTAAGCTCCTCGATCTTGTTACTGAGCTCGTGCTCGGTATCGCGCAGCTTGGCAGCGGTCTCATATTCCTGGGCGTTGATCGCTTTTTCCTTTTTCTCGATCACCTCTTTGAGTTCCTGTTCGAGCTTGATCACCTCTTTAGGCGGGGACTGCGAGGCCAGGCTTTTGCGCGCCGCCGCCTCGTCGAGAACATCTATCGCCTTGTCCGGCAGGAAGCGGTCGGTGATGTACCGCTCGCTGAGCTTGGAAGCGGCGATCATCGCATCCCTGCTGATCTCGATCTTATGGTGTTTCTCGTAACTGGCTTTCAGGCCGTCGATAATCTGGATTGTTTCCTCCACTGTGGGAGGGTCAACCATCACGGTCTGGAAACGCCGCTCGAAAGCGCCGTCCTTCTCTATGTATTTGCGGTATTCGTTCAGGGTGGTGGCTCCCACGCACTGCAGCTCACCCCTGGCCAGGGCGGGCTTCAGCATGTTGGAGGCATCGATCGCCCCCTCGGCGGCCCCGGCACCGATCAGGGTGTGCAACTCATCGACGAAGAGGATCACGCTCTTGTTTTTCTGGATCTCGTTGATCACGCCCTTGAGGCGCTCCTCGAACTGTCCGCGGTACTTGGTCCCGGCGATGACCGCCGCCATGTCCAGGGCCAGCACCCGGTAGTCGCGCAGGCTGGGCGGAACATTGCCCTGCACTATCCGCTGGGCCAGACCCTCGACAATCGCCGTCTTCCCCACTCCAGGCTCACCGATCAGCACAGGGTTGTTCTTCTTGCGCCGGCTGAGGATCTCGATTACCCGCTCGATCTCGTTGATCCTGCCGATGGTCGGGTCGAGCTTCTCCTCGCGGGCCAGCTCGGTCAGGTCGCGGCCGAAGCTGTCGAGCGCGGGCGTCTT
>JAFGTO010000342.1 GCA_016934095.1 Candidatus Glassiibacteriota bacterium | reverse complement strand
CATCACCGACAGCTCCCCGGCGATCGAATCAGCCAGGCTGCGGTTTGCGGATCCGGCTATCATCCGCTCCAGCAGGAACAGGTAGCGGTAATCGTCCACACCCTCCCGCAAAGCCTCCCAGATGACTGCCGGCACAGGCCCCTGCGGATCGGGATAGGCCACCATCACATCCCTGCCGTGTCCATCCAGGTCGGTATAAGGGTCCCCGCTGGCGTTCATGGTGTTCTGGAAAGTCCAGGCCGACATTCCGCCCAGATCACTGCGCCAGACAAAAAAGCCCCAGATATAGCGCGCATAAGCCGGGTTTTCGTTCTGGATGATAGTGCTGTTGTTGTACATCCAGACAGGCAGGTCCGGATACCGGCTTTTCAAGTCCAGAAAATCGGCGCTTCTGCTGTCGTTGATGACCGGGATGTCCAGCCATCCCTCGCTGATCCCCAGGTGGCCGGTCTCGGCGCTCAGCCCGCCCCCGGCCCGGATCACCTCCAGCAGCTCGTTAACCACCTCGCCGCGGCTGAGCGGGTAGCCTGCATCATCCAGCGGCTCATCCACCGGCTCAAAGGCCACTTCCGGCCAGCCGTTCAACTGGACTTGATGCTTGACATAGCTGACCAGCTCCCTCATGCGCTCTTTCATCACGACTGAATCGTAAAGCCGGACATTGCCGGGATGCCTGGGCTTGGAGGTCTGTACCAGAGGGCCGCAATACCAGAGCAGGGGCCGGGTCAAGCCGAGTTTTTTCGCTTCCTCCAGGGCTGTGAAAAGCTCGTCCAGCCGCGGGGTGCCGTCCGGATTCCTGCGCAGATAAAATGAGCTGTGGGGCCAGATGCGGTTGAATCCGTGGCGCAGGTAGTCCTCATAGACCCGCCTGCCCGCTTCCGTGATTTTTTCCCGGTCCTCCGGCGACCAGTCCTCCAGCAGCTCGTAGAACTCGTAGGTCTCGCACATGCTGTAGTCGACATCGATACTGTCCGGCAGGGTGAAAGGGCGCACCTGAACATTCAGCTCCAATTCCTGAGCCGCTCCATCCGACTCGATCTGCACCCTGCCCCGGTAATCTCCCGGCGGCTGGCCGGCATCCGCTCGCACGGTAAGCCAGAACCGGCGGCATTCTCCGGCAGGCACCCCCGTATGGTCAAGCTCCCTGATCAGAGTGGGCATGTAACGGTAATTGTCCCTGCTGTCAAGCGCGAGCGGGATCGATTCGACCACGTTGACAGCCACGTTTTCGCGGCTCAGATACACGCCCGGCCCTGCCTCCAGGTCTCCACGGACAGAGACCGTAACCCGGCTCAGATCGCGCATAGCATACAGCGAAAATGTCAGCGGCTCGTATTCATTACGGGCCAGGGAGACCTCCAG
Organism: Candidatus Glassiibacteriota bacterium; assembly: GCA_016934095.1. GTDB lineage: Bacteria > Gemmatimonadota > Glassbacteria > GWA2-58-10 > GWA2-58-10 > JAFGTO01. The sequence continues at coordinate 4,567 of JAFGTO010000342.1, read as the reverse complement.
GCCGTTTATCCTTTCATCTTCTGCGGGCCTGCTGTTGCCGTAGACCCAGCGCAGGTAATGCCTGCTAAACAGGACATAACCCCGCTCCTGCTCTGCTGCATTAGCCTCCGGTACGGGATTTCTCTCCGTATGCGGCACCTCGGTGAGGGACCTGGCTGAAGCGAAAGAGCCTCCGTCATAGGAGCTTTTCAACGCTCTCCGGTCGTATGATCTGCTGTAGGAGTCCAGAGGGTTGTCCAGGCTGTCCAAGATCTCCAGGACCACCGCATAATTGCCCTGAGGCAGATCGAACGGCACGTCGCAGCCCACATTTCCTCCCGTGCCCTCGATAAAATAATTCCTGCCCACACCGACTGTATCTCCCTGTTCCGAGACAAGCGACATCTTTATCTTCAGGTTATCGCTCATGGCGACCGGACCGCTCAGGTCGAAGGCCGCTATCAGGGTCTTTTTCAGGACCAGCTCATTTAGGACCACCACACGGTCGCGCAGATTGATCGTATTGATTCCTGTAATCACCGCCGCATCCACAGAAAAGGCAAGCACTGTCTGAAATAGAAAGCCCGTCCATAAAACCGATCTGATCATACCTCTACCTTCCGCCCTTATCGGGAGGGCTTGTGGATGGTCCAACATTCGGCAAGGCAGTCGACAGGTCTGCTGTTCTGGTTCTTTTGCCGATAAAATACATCCAGAAACCGAAGCCCAGGAGCAGAAATCCCTGGAGCACGTTGATCAACCGCTCCTTGACAGAACCCGGAATAAAAATGAACAGGACTATCAGGCCGCCCAGCAGCATGGAGATCTTGCCGATGAAACCGGCTATCGAGGTGCGGTCGATCTCGGCGGCCCGGATCTCCTTTGCCTCATCCACGGGAGTGTCGAGCTTGCTGAAAAACTCCCGGATCCTTTGCCGCTCGGCTGCGCCCGCCCTGAAGACGTAAGGTGAAACCAGAAAGGTGGCCGCACCCACGAAAACAATCGAGAAAGTGCTTACCGAAAAGTCCACCCATGGGCCCAGAGACTGGAGATAGCTTACCAGAGGGAGGTGAAAGGCGAACACCGCTGCTACCGCCACGCTGCAGGTGAAAGACAACAGGCAGGACCACGCCGGCGCCCTCCGGTAGAGGAAGCCCAGCAGCATCGGGGTAGCCAGGGGAGTGATAGTCAGGCTGGAGATCTTCATCATTACGCTGAACACTCCCCGGCCGTATTCGACCATCAGCATGCTCAAGCCGATAACTAGCAGGCCGATAGCCAGGGTAACCGCCTGGCCTACCCGCAGCAGTCTTTCCTCGCTCATCGAGCGGTTGAACGCTCGCTGGTAGATATCTTTCGAGATAATGCCGGCCATGGCGTTGTAGACCGAATCCAGGGAGCTCATGGCTGCGGCGAACATGGCTGCGATCATCAGCCCCATCAGGCCGTGCGGGAGCAGGTGCATGGCGATCACCACGAAAGCCCCCTCATCGGTATTGGGCAGGTCGAGGATTTTTCCCAGGTCGGGATAGAGGACCCGGGCGGCCATGGGCGGGACAGCCCAGAAAACCACCCCGAAGGCGAACAGGCTGGTGCAGAGCAGGGCGACTTTCCTGGCCTGGGCCTCGTTGCGCACGCTGAAGTACCTCTGGGCTACGGGGTTGGTGTTTTGTCCGTGGATCAGGATCACCAGGTAGGCTACCAGGTAATGCCAGGGCAGCCCCCTGGAAGGGAAAGAGAAGTAGCCGGCAGGCGATGCCTGGACCAGGCCGTCGATCCCCCCCACCGCGACCAGGGACAGGGGGACCAGCAGCAGGCACACCGGGAACAGGATCAGGAACTGGATGGTATCGTTCACACTGACCGCCCAGAGGCCTCCCAGCAGGGTGTAAGCCAGGATGACTATGCCGCTGACCCAGATGACCAGGATAATGTCCAGGTTAAAGGCGGTGGAGATAAAAATACCCAGGGAAAACAGTGCCGTGCCGCTGTAGAGCAGATACACCGGCACGTAAGACCAGCTGGCGATCTGGTGGGTGGGCAGGTTGAAGCGGTGCTCGAGATATTCCATGAGGGTGGTGACCCTGCTGCGCCTCCAGAGGCGGGCGAATACCAGGTATCCGGTGAAAATAGCCAGGCCCGGCAGGCCCAGGGCCACTGCCCCTGTAAGCCCCTCGCGGTACACTATCCCCGCACCCCCGGTGAACATCCAGACGCTGAAAGCGCTCATGAACGAGGACAGTCCGGCCACCCACCAGGTCAGCCTGTTGGCCGCCTTGAAATAATCGGCGGCCGCTTTCATATACCTCAGGAAATAGAACCCCACCCCGACCAGAATCGTCATGTAGATGCAGATTACCAGGTAGTCGTATCCGTTGAGGGCTTTCATCTTTTTTCTCGCTTCCTGATTTTCGGGACCGGAACCTGATGCAGGCTTCCGCCCTCATTTTTCAAACAAAACGGACCGGCAGGTAATCTTTCAAAGCCTCGAGCATGGCCGAGGTAATGTCCCTGGCCTGTTTTATCGAGGTTATCAGCGGGCAGGAGAGCACTGCCTGGAAAACGAGCTCTCTGCTGCCGGTGAGCACCGCTTCCACCACCAGCTCGTCTTTGATGATGCTGTCATGCAGGGGCCCGGTAAGCTGTGGGGGAATCGTTACGGTCGGCAGCTGCTCCACCGCGGCCCCGAGCAGGACCGGCGCCTCGACGATGGCATAGTCCGGCAGGTTGGAGATCACCTTGTCGTTGGGCAGGCTGGCCACGTACTCTCTTTTCTCATCGTTGACTATGCTGCGGATGATATCGGTGATCTCCTCTTCCGGCGGCAAGGGAACGGGCCTGACCGGCTCGGAGCTCTTTACCTCCTTATCCAGGTCGTTTAACAGCTTCTTGCGCCGCTGACGGTGCCAGCGGACATCCATGTCTTTCAGCCCGTATTTTTCCATGGTGTCCCGGTCTCTGAGGACGAACGAGAAAAACTCGCTGAGGTGCTCGGGACTGGGTATGGGGTAGTAGCCGAAAGAATCCAGGATCACCCGGTTGGCGGCGAACCTTGTCCCCATTTTTTCAGCACATGTCCGGAATTGCGGATACAGGTCCTGCCGGCCGTTATACATTTCGAGGACCCAGACCAGGTGGTCCACGCCGACCATTTTGGTTTTCAAGGCGCCCTCGGGCAGCCCGAACACTTTTTTCTCGATCAGCCTGCGGAAGTACGGCGGCCCATCGCAGAAGCCCAGTATCTTTATCTTGGACTCACGGGAGACGGCCCGGCAGAGGGCGGTCATGGGGTTGGTCAGGTTAAGCAGCCAGGCCCCGGGGCATCTCCGCTCCATTTCCCCGGCAAGCTCGAGGAAAATGGGGATGTGCCGGAGTGCGCGGAAAACTCCCGAGGGCCCGGTCGTATCACCCCAGGAGTGGTGGTAGCCGCAGCTCAAGGGGACCTCGATCTCGATCAGGCGTGCGGCACTGTCATTCGCGGCCACGGTGCAGACCACGAAATCCGCCCCGTCCACTGCCTGCGCAAGATCGGTAGTGGCCTCGATTTTGAGGCCGTAGCCGTTGTCCCCGACCAGCCTGCGGGCATAGTGCTCCATCAGGGAGAGGATCTCCGGGTCCACGTCCATCAAGACGATCGTACATTCTTCATACTCCGGGTTCACCACCAGGTTGCCCAGCAAACCCCGGGTAAAAAGAGCGCTGCCGGCACCAACCAAAACTATGCGATCTCTCATCTAGGCTTCCTTTCAGTTGCCGATGCCGGCCTGGTGCCGGCAGCTTTCGTTAAAAGCTTCTTCCAGGATGATCTCATGGTCTTTGCCGGTTATCCGGATCTCCCCTCCGGGAGCTCCCGACTTCAGGAAGAGGACCCGGTAGAGTTTCTCCTGGTAAGCGAAAGAGATCCCGGCCCGGTTTTCCTCTGATTCAGGGCTTATCTCAGGGATGCCGTCCAGGGACCGGTCGCCGGCAATCAGGAAATGCAGGAAAAAATGCTCTTTGGAGCTTTCAGTGGGAAGCACCTCGATACGCCAGGAGCCCCACTCTTCGCCGGATTCCAGCGGGTAATAGGTAAGGGCCGGAGGGTAGTTCCTGCCGAAGACCTCGAATTCATGGCCCGGCCCTCCGACCTTGCGCACCCGGGCCTGCTCGGGAAGAACAGTTTTGCAGAAGAGCCTGCCCTCGCGCTCCCGGACCCCGGCCAGGGTTCCCTCCAGCTCCGGCTCGTTTACCGTGTGCAGCAGCCAGTATTTCTGGAAGCCCGGGTCGGTGGCCGCCACCCGGTCGAAGATGACAAAGACATCGGGCTGGATGTGCAGGAACTGCCTGGTGAAGAGCTCCAGCTTGGCGGGGCTGTAAGCACTGGTGGCGTCTCCGCAGACATAGCTGTACCAGCGGTTGGTCTCGAAGGCCGTGATGTCTCCCTTGTCCCACTGCGACCCCTCGATTTCCCTGCCTGCCTGACGGGTGGAAGTCGGCCAGACCTGGCCTCCGTCGTTGACCACTTTGCCGTAGTCGAATTTTTCTTCGGGGTCGTATACCAGGACAGTGTTGTGCGCGATAGTCCGGGCGAAATAGTTTGGCCTGTGGT
>JAFGTO010000341.1 GCA_016934095.1 Candidatus Glassiibacteriota bacterium | reverse complement strand
CCACGAAATGATAAGACAGATCGATTTTGGCTGCGAGCCGACCCAGGTCCGTGTCGATGAACTGAAAGCCATCCACCGCGGCCTGCTGACCGTAAAAAGCATCCATCGGGTCGCCGGGTTCCTGGCAGCGGAGATCTGCGCCTCGCTAGACGGCGACAGCGCAGTCGGGCAGACGGCCGCAGACCTGCTCGCCTGCGCCGGACTGGCTGCCGACCGGGAGCGCTGGGCGGAGCTGTACGCCAAAGCCTCAGGCGACGGCCCGCAAGCGGCCGGCGGAGACAGGGCTGTCAAGCCGGAAACCGGTCTCAAGAAAACAGAAAAGCTCAATCCGAAAAAACTGCTGAAAAAATTACGCGGCCTGGTCGAGCGCATGGAGGGCTACCGGAAATCCCTGGAGCGGACGAGCACTCAAGGCGGTGTCCCGAACAGGGTCCTCGCCCGGCAGAAAGAATTATTCGCCCTCAAAGCGGCGCTGCTGCTCGCCCTGTTGAAAATGGAAGGTTTTGCATCCAGGGAGTTGACCGCATTGGCCGGAAAGGCGCAGGTGCTGGCCGGCGAGTCCTGGGATGAAGTGGCCGGGGATTTCGTGCATAGGCCTGCAGCGGGAGGCCCAGCGTGAAAGCATTGATTATCGCGGCAGGCAAAGGCTCGCGTTTCAACGGGCTTTCCAGCAAGGAGCATAAGGCTCTGCTCGAGGTCTGTGGACGCACGGTCGTCGAGCGTATCCTGGATGCCCTGCCGCAGGTCGATGAGCTGGTGGTGGTTACCGGCTACCGGGCCGAGCGGCTGGAGCGCGACCTGCAGGACCTGCTGGCCCGGCGGGTGCGCCTGAGTTTCGTGCGTATCCGGGACTGGGACCGGGGCAACGGCCTCTCGGTGCTGGCCGCCCGCCAGGCCCTGGAGGCCGAAGAGCGGTTCCTGCTGCTGATGAGCGACCACTTGGTGGAGCCCGCCCTAATCCGGCGGCTCTGCCTGGACCCGCCCGGGCCGGGAGAATGCCTGCTGGCCGTTGACCGCGATGTCGAGGGTGTGTTCGACCTGGAGGACGCCACCAAGGTGCTGCTCGGGGATGAGAGGCGGATCGAGGCTATCGGCAAGGATTTGACCGAATATAACGCGCTGGACACCGGGGTGTTCTACTGCACGCCCGTGCTGTTCGACGCCCTGGAAGAGGCGGCTGCTGCAGGGGGGGAGAGTCTCTCGCACGGGATCCGGGTGCTCTGCGGCCGGCGGGCCATGGGCTACCGCGACGTGAGCGGCTGCCTCTGGCAGGACATCGATTCCCCCGAATGCGTGGCCGAAGCCGAAAAAAGGCTCTGGAACAGGGTGCAGAAACCGCGGGATGGTGTGGTGAGCCGCCTGTTCAACCGCAAGGTCAGCGGCTGGATCACCCGCAGGATCTGCCGCCTGCCCGTGAAACCCGACCAGGTAACTGTTTTCAACGTCCTGCTCGCCGGCCTGGCCGCCTGGCTGATGGCTACCGGCCACCTGCTCTCCGGAGCGGTCGCTGCGCAGTTGTATTCGATAGTGGACGGCGTGGACGGCGAGCTGGCGAGACTGAAAAACATGGGAAGCTGGGCCGGCGGCTGGCTCGACAATATCTGCGACCGCCTCTGCGACTGGATGCTGATCATCGGCGCAGCCTGCGCCGCCAGGTTCCTGGGAGCAGGCGATACATTTTTCTGGGTGCTGCTGACCGCGGCCCTGGTCTCGAACCTGGCCTACTGGACCGCCATGGATTCCCTGCTGGTCTCGGGAGTGCTGCGCGCTCCGGCAGGAGAGAGGGGAGACCTGGCGGAGCTCGAGGCCTGGTTTTACCAAAGGGGAATGGTTTTCGGCCTGACCCACGACTGCTACATCCTGATCCTGGCTGTCGGGGTGGCGTCCGGCTTTCCCGCTTACACTCTCTGGCTGCTGATCGCCCTGGAGACTCTCTGGTGGACAGCCAAGCTGTCCCAGGTGCGTAATGCAGAACCGAGCGCAATCTATGTCGATTACCTTGCCGGGAAAAATGTCTGACCAACCGGCCGCCGGTACCTCAGAGCTGAGGTCGCTGACTGATGTCCTGGAGCGGGTTAACTTTGCCGGCGCCAGGAGCCGCCGCAGCTTTGCCGGGCAGGGCACCACCGGGCTGCTGGGCGTGCTGGGGCTGGCCTCGGCTGCCCTGTATGCTGTCGGCTACATGCCTGCAGAACCGGCCGCCGCACTCCTGCTGGTGGGGTGGGTCGCTGCGACCAGGCTCCATGTCTCCACTTCCCGGGTGTTTGCAGCCGGGACCAACCACCTGGGCACCGTGGCGCTCAGGACCCTGGATGCGGCAATCCTGCTGGGAGTGGGCCTGGTTTTCATCCTGCGCGAGGGCTGGCCGCAGACAGTGATGGTCTGGGCCGTGGCTGACGCGCTGACCGGGTACCTGAGCTATTACAGCCAGGTGGCGGTCCTCAAATCGGTACCGGCCGGGATGCGCACCGGCGAGCCCGGGACCATGGCCGCGGTAGATCACCTGTTCCTCTCCAGCCCGCTGCTCTGGGGCCCGGACCGGGAGCTGGTGGCAGGCCTCTGCGCCGTGGGGCTGCTGACCGGCCTGCCGGAATGGGGCCTGGCTGCGGCGGTCTTCGCCGGTAACCTGAACTGGATCCTCAAATTCCGCCGGCTCTGGCGGGAGGTCAACCGTAAATGAGCGCTGTCCGTAACAAGAGGGTGCTTTCGCTGAACCTGCACGGCCTGGGCGATTTCGTGATCAGCCTGCCGGTGTTGAGCGAGCTGGCCAGGGCCGGCTGCGGGCCGATAACCGGCCTGGTCTGGCCGGCCCTGCAGGAAGTCGCCGCCTGCGTACCGGCCCTCGACCGGGTTGTCCCGCTGCCCAGGGACCGGGAGAACGAGCCTGAGCTGAGCGCGTTTGTCCGGGAGGTCGCCGGCGACAGGGGGTTCGACCTGCTGCTCGATTTCTCTTTCCAGCCCCGCGCAGGCCGGATCGCCGCTGCTGTGGCAGCCCCGCGCACGGTCGGCTTCGGGATCGACCAGCAAGAGCACCCGTGTTACACGGACAGCATCCCCAACCTTGACCGGGAGCTCAGGCTCCATCGCAACCTGCGCATCCCGGGTCTGTTGGGCCTGAAGGCTCCCGGGAGGCCGGACTTCCCGGTCCGGGTGCCGGAGGCCTCGGCGCGAAGGGTGGAGTCCCTGCTGGCATCCTCAGGGGTCGACCTGGCGCACAGCCGCCCGGTGGCGGTTCATCCCGGAAGCGGAGTACGCCGGCGCAACTGGCCACCCGAACGTTTCGCCGCACTCGCCGACAGGATCGCTGTGCATACCGGCGAGCCTGTCCTCCTGCTGGGGGGCAGGGGCCGCACCTACGACGGTACCGACGAGTCGGAAGTGGCGGCCGGGGTGGAAGCCGCCATGAGCGGGTCGCCGGTCAACCTGGCGGGTATGCTGACCCTGCCCGAGCTGGTCTGCCTGCTGGCGCGCTGCAGCCTTTTCGTGGGCAATAACAGCGGGCCGGCCCACCTGGCCTGCTCTGTGGCCGGGGTACCCTGCCTGCTGGTCTGGGCCCCGCGCAACGAGCGGCTCTGGATGCCGTACGGCGCGCCTGTCGAGCTGGTTGTGGCCGAGACTCATTGCAGCCGGGACTGCCTGCTCAACAAATGCGAAGACATACAATACTGCCTGGCCCGCATCGGCCCGGATGAGGTTTTCGAGCGCTACCTCAAGACACTGGCCCCGGCAGCGGCCGGGGGGAGGGCCTGATGCGGGTCGAGCTGGCAAGCGGAGAGAGGCCTTTTGACGGGTACCTGCACTGCGACATGCGCCTGCTGGGATCCACCGACCTGGTCTGCCGGGTGGAGAACCTGCCCTTTGCCGACAACTCGGTGGAGTCGCTGCTGGCCAGCCACATTATAGAGCACTTCCCTTACGGTAATTTAGTCGCCGTGCTCATCGAGTGGCACAGGGTCCTGCGGCCGGGCGGAGACATCCTGGTCATCACCCCCAACCTGGCCTATATCACCAGCGGCTACCAGCAGGGGTCCATGGACTACACCGAGGCCCGCAACCGCCTTTTCGGAGGCCAGGACTACATGGGAAATTACCATTACACCATGTTCGACAGCCGCTCGATGGCCCTTGCCCTGGAAGAAGCCGGTTTCCGCCGGATAAAAGACATAACGTCAAACTACGAAACCAGAGAAGTTCCCATGAGTCTCTATTTCAGCGCGGAGAAATAACTATGGACAGTGTGATCGCAATCCTCCAGGCCCGTCTGCAAAGCAGCCGCCTGCCGGGGAAAATCATGGCCGATATCTGCGGTCGCCCGCTGATCACCCACGTCATCGACCGGCTGCAGGCCACGCCGGGGATCGATCGGGTGGTGCTGGCCGTGCCCCGTGATGATTTCGCCGAACTGCGGCCGGTGGCCGAGCGCAACGGGGCCGAGATACACCCCGGGCCGGCCCGGGACGTGCTGGGGCGGTTCTACTCCACCGCCTCCCGCTTCGAATCGGCCTGCGTGGTGCGTGCCACCGCAGACAATCCGCTGATCGACCCTTTCATGCTCTCGCGCTGCATCGAGGAATGCCTGAGCGGGTGCTGGGACATGGTCGGCTGCCGGGGACTGCCCCTGGGCACGGCTGCGGAGACTTTCCCCACGCCGCTGCTGGAGCTGCTCAACAACTGCGGGAAGCTTAGCTATCACCGCGAGCACGTGACCGCTTACCTCTACGAGCACGAGGAAGAGTTCCTGGTCAAGCGCCTGAGCGTGCCCAGCCGGCTCAGGGCCCCCAGGCTTCGCCTGACTGTCGATACCCCGGAAGACCTGGTGCTGGTCAGGCGGGTTTACGAGAGCCTTTACCGGCCAGGCAGGCTGGTGGAGCTCGAGGAGGTCATCGGCTTCCTCAGGGACAACCCCGGCCTGGCTTCCCTCAACTCCCACGTGCGCCAGCGCACCTGGAAAAAATGCGACCGTAAAGCCGCGGTCGCCTGAAAAAGTAGCATCAGCGGGACGGCCGGCTTCCGTCCCCGGAAAAGGATCGGGATGAAAAGCTGCCTGGCCCGGATGGTTCTGCGCTGCGACGGCTCGTTCGAGCTCGGCCTGGGACACCTGGCGCGCTGCTCGGTCCTGGCCCGCAGCCTGCCGGGGGTCGAAAGCACTTTCGTGGTACGCGCCGACCCGGTGGCTGAGGACTTCCTGCAGGGCAGAGGCATGGACTTCCGCCTGCTGGACCGTCAAGTCCCGGAGGCCGAAGAAGCCTCGTACCTGGCCCAAACCGCCCGCGGACTCGGGGCCGGGACTGTCGTGCTCGACAAGAAAGATAACCCGGCCGACTATCTCGAGGTCCTGAAACAGTCCGGCCTCAGGGTGGTCGACATCGAGGACCGCGGGGCTGGCCGGCGGCTGGCCGACCTGCTGGTCGATGCGCATATCTGGCCGGGGACTGCCGAGGCCGCCTGCGAGGGCCCCGCTTTCTGCGGTTTCGGCCCGGACTGGATCCTGCTCGACCCGCTCTACGCCGGGCTCAGGCAGGGCAGGGTGAAAAAGCAAAGGCTGCCAGGGATGACCCGGGTGGTAGTCTCCTGCGGCGGCAGCGACCCTGCCGGCCTGGCCGGCCGGGTGGTCGAGGCGCTGGCCGGACGGCCGGAGGAGTTGCGGGTAACCGTGGTCCTGGGCCCGGCTGCGGACCGGGGAAGCCTGAGCTGCGGCCCCCACCGGCTCGAGGTGGTGCGCGGCGCCCAAAGCCTGGCCGGGATCCTCGGTGCCGCCGACCTGGCCATAGTCTCGGGCGGGATCACCATGTGCGAATGCATGTGCCTGGGCCTGCCCACCCTGTTCGTGCCGCAGCACGGCGAACAGGCAGTCAACGCGCGGCATTTCGCCGACCGGGGAGGCCTCCTGCTGGCCGGGACCCCGGACCGGCCCGGCTTCATGGCCCGGCTGGAAAAGCTGACCGGGAAGCTGCTGACAGACACCCGGACCCGCCGGGAGTTGTCGCGCACCGGCAGCCGGCTGGTGGACGGCCTGGGAGTGGAAAGGCTCAAAAAAGCGCTGGAAAAAATATCGGCATAAGGACCGTGCAATATTTTTCAGGGAGAAATACAAGTGGACGATAAACGCGGAATAATGATTATCGGCGCAGGGCTGATGCAGGTGCCCCTGATCGAAGCGGCCCGGAACATGGGCCTGCGCACTGTGGTGACCGACTACAACCGGGAATCCCCGGGCTTCGCCCTGGCGGATGTCGCCCTGGAAGTCTCCACCCGCAACATCGACTTCTCGGTGCTGGCGGCCCGCCGCATTGCAGAGCAGGTGCCGATCCACGGTGTCCTGACAGTGGGCACGGATGCCAGCCGGACAGTGAGCGCAGTGGCAGCCGCCCTGGAGCTGCCGGGCATCCGCTACGACGTGGCCGAGCGCGCCACCGATAAGATCAAGATGCGCCAGTGCTTCAAAGACCACGGTGTGCCCTCGCCGGACTTCCGGTATGTCTGGACCAGGGACGAGACCCGCGAGGCTCTGGAATGCCTGGGCCTGCCGGCGGTGATCAAGCCCGCCGACAACATGGGCGCGCGCGGAGTCAAGCTGCTGGAGAGCGTGGACCAGGTGGACGGGGCTTTTACCGAGGCGAGACGCGCCTCGGTCAGCGGCATGATCATTGTCGAGCAGTTCCTGGAAGGGCCGGAGCTCTCGATCGATGCGCTGGTCTGGGACAACCATGTCGAGATTGTCAGCCTGGCAGACCGGATTATCGAGGGTGCGCCTTATTTTATCGAGAGAGGGCACATCCTGCCCTCGGAGCTGCCTGAGGACAGCCGGCGGGCCGCCTGCGAGGTAATGATCCAGGGCATCCGGGCTCTGGGGATCGATACCGGGGCGGCCAAGGGCGATATCAAGCTCACCCCCGAGGGGCCCAAGATCGGCGAGCTCGCGGCCAGGCTCTCCGGCGGCTTCCACAGTGGGTTTACCTACCCCCTGGCCACCGGGGTGGACCTGATGAGCGCGGCTCTCCGGATCGCCATGGGCGACCCGCCGGGCGACCTGACTCCCAGGCATCGCCGGGTAGCCGGCGAGAGGGCCATCATTCCCAAGCCGGGGCTGATCGCCGCTGTCGAGGGCCTGGACTATGCACGAACCTTGCCAGGAGTGAAAAAAATCTTTACCATGTATCAGGCGGGAGACATTTACCGCTCCCCCACCTGTAACATGGGCAAGTTCGGCAATATTATCGCCGTGGCGGATACCCGGGCCGGGCTGGAGGAGGTCTTCCGGCGCACCCTGGCCGCAATCAAGATCACCGCCGTACCCGAAGGGACGATCCCGATTGAAGACAGTAAGGATCGGCAGCGAGCGCACAGGCTTCATCCGGTTGGGACCGGGACTGCCCTGCGCAGTCATGGCTGAAGTGGGGATCAACCACGATGGGAGCCTGGACCGGGCGCTCGAGCTGGTCGGGCTGGCCGCCGGGAGCGGGGCGGACCTGGTCAAGTTCCAGTACCTCGACCCGGATGCCATGGTCCACGCGGAAAGCCTGCCGGGAGTCTACGAAACCTACCGCAAGTACGCCCTGACACCCTCAGAGATGAAACAGGTCGCACTGGCCTGCGAAGCGCGCAAGATCCCTTTCGTCTGCACGGTCTTCGACCTCGAGGGCGCGGCCCGCATGGTGGAGGCCGGGGTCAGCGCTTTCAAGGTGGCGAGCTGCGACATGACCCACCTGCCGCTGGTCAGGGGGCTGGGCGAGTTCGGCCTGCCGCTGATCCTCTCTACCGGGCTTGCCGATACCGCAGAGGTGGCGGCCGCGGTCCGGGCGGCCAAGAGGGGCGGCTGCCGCACCCCGGTCCTTCTCCACTGTGTCAGCGCCTATCCGGCCCCGGACGACCAGCTCAACCTGCGGGCCATCGAGACCATGCAGCGCAGGTTCCGGCTGCCGGTGGGCCTCTCCGACCACACCTGCGGTATCCTGGCCACGGCCCTGGCCGCAGTGCTGGGGGCCGTGCTGGTGGAAAAACATTTCACCTATGACCCTCAGGCCGATGGGCCGGACCACTCGATCAGCCTGGGGCCGGAGGAGTTCCGCGCCATGGCGGCCGATGTCCGCCGGGCCGGGGCCATGCGCGGGCACGGCCGCAAAGTGCCGGCAAAGGTGGAGCACGCCGAGCGCCGGGTCGGCCGCCGCGGGTATTACCTGAGACACGGGGTCAGGCAGGGGGAGAAGGTGCGCCTGGATGACCTGGCGGCCCTCAAACCCTGGACCGAAATCGGCCCCTTCCAGGCAAGGACCCTGAGGGGGGCGGTCTATGCACGCGACCTGGAGCCAGGCTCCCAGTTGAACGCCGGCGACCTTGTATTCCCTGAAAAAACGAAACAATAGGCCTTGCACGATATCATCCCGGGGAAATTTCTATGTCCAGAACCACGAAAAAACTTACCGCCGCCCTAGTGGGGACCGGCCGGATCGGCTGGATGCTCGAGCACGACCCCCTGCGCGGCGGCACCTGCACCCATGCCGGGGCCATGACCGCCACCGGCAGGGTGTCCCTGGTCGCCGGCGCCGACCTGGATGAGAAGCGGCTCCGCGCGTTCGGCGAGGCCTATGAGGTAGACTCGCTCTACCCGGACCACCGCGCTCTGCTTGACAAACACCGGGTGGACATCCTCAGCGTGGCCGCCCCTGCGGAGGCACACTGCGCGATAGTTACCGAGGCGGCGGCCTCGGGCAGGGTGCGCGGAATCTACTGCGAAAAACCGGTCTGCCACACGCTCGGGGAGGCGGACCGCATGATCGAGGCCTGCGACAAGGCCGGGGTGGCGCTGCTGATCGGCCACGAGCGCAGGTTCGGCGCGCATTTCATGCGGGCGCGGGAGCTGGTGCACGATGGGATTATCGGCGAGGTGCGCACCGTGATAGGCCAGGCCCTGAGCGGAGACCCGGGCAGCGTGCTCAGGAGCATGTCCGGAGGCGGCCCGCTAATGCACGACGGCACCCACCTGACAGACCTGCTGGGCTATTTCCTGGGATCTGCTGACTGGGTGATCGGCATGACCCGCAGGGCGCATGGCCCGGCCAGGGTCGAACACACCGCCAGCGGAATGGTGGGCTTCCCGAGCGGAGCAGTCGCCTTTATCGAGGGCGGAGGCAGGCGCAAGTACTTCGCTTTCGAGCTGGAGCTGCAGGGATCGGAAGGGGTGATCGGAGTGGGCAACAGCCCTCCGGGACTCTGGCTGGCCGAATCAAGCCGCAGGTTCAGCGGGTTCAACGAGCTGGCCAAGGCAAAGTTCCCCGAGTATACACCCAACAACGGGTTCGTGGCGGCTTTCGAGGCCCTGATCGAGGAGATCGAGACCGGGATGCCCTCTCTCAGCACCGGCCGGGATGGGCGCGAGGCCCTGCAGATCATCCTCGCCCTCTACGAGAGCGCAGCCAAAGGGGGCAGGAGGGTGCGGCTGCACTAAGCCGCCGTCTTCATCCCGCCGCCTGCCTTATCCTCTCCAAAACCTCCGGCGACAGCGGAGGCGCCTCGCCTGCGGCGGCATTGTCTCGGACCTGTTGTCCGGTCTTGCCGCCGGGGATCACCACGCTCACCGCATCCGAGGCCAGGATGTACTGCAGCGCAAGCTGAGGCATGCCGATACCCAGCTCCTCGGCGATGGGTTTCAGCCTGTCCACCCTGTCCACCCAATCGACAAGCATCTCCCGCGGCACACTGTGCGAGCGGTGGTCGCTCTCCTGGAAAGTGCTCTCGCGCGTGAACTTGCCGGTCAGGAAGCCATAGGCCAGCGGGACGCGAGGGATGATGCCGACCCCGGCGGCTTTGGCCCTGGGCAGCAGCTCCTTTTCCGGCTCGCGCTGCAGGATGTTATAGACCACCTGTATCGTCGAGCCGAAACCATCCTCCACCTGGCGCAGGCCGTGCTCGAGAGGCCCGATCGAGATGCCGTAGGCGCGCAGCTTGCCCTGCTTCACCAGCAGGTCCAGGGCCCCGGCGGACCCTACCGCCTGGTCGTACTCCTCCTCGCTGCGCGGGGTATGAAGCTGGTAGAGGTCGATGTAATCGGTTTTCAGCCGCCTGAGCGAGTCCTCGACCCGCCTGGTCAGGAACTCACCGCTGAAAATTTTTTGCCATTCCCCCTGCTCATCGGTAATGTTGCCGCCCTTGCTGGCGATCACCACCTTGTCGCGCCGGCCGGCAAAGGCCTTGGCCAGCAGCTCCTCGCTGTGGCCCATGCCGTAGACATCCGCGGTGTCGTAGAAAGTTACTCCGCAATCGAAAGCGGCCTCCAGGGCAAGCAGGGAATCGCGGTCATCCACCTTACCCCAGCCGATCTGGAGCTTCCCCAGACTGGCCGGCCCGCCGATAGCCCAGCAGCCGAACCCGACCTCGCTCACCTCTATGCCTGTCTTGCCGAGAGTCCTGGTCCTCATTTTCAGGTCCTTTCTTTTATGGTTTTAACACTATATACCGGTTTTAGACCAAAGATAAGAGAAGCCGGTTCTTTTAAGACTATACAAAAACAAATCCCCTTGTTTTCCCCCTTTTCCAAAGGGGAATTTTCTTTGCCTGTCCAATCGCCTAAAGCTTTGCAATAAAATCTGTTACACCCCCATTTGACAAAGAGGGGCGGGGGGGATTTAATCCTCTATGAATGATATAAAATGCATATTAATGCCAGGCTCACAGTTACACCTTTATAAGATAGTCCGTAGCGCAGCCGGTGTCCAGGCCGGAAAGGGGAAAAATCTAACTTACTCAACCACGGAGCGGCCGGTTGTAACCGCCGACTCAAGTCGGCGGTATTGAAGCGGTAATCGTAAAGCACCGCCGCTTGAAAGCGGCGGCCTTATTTTTATATGCACGTTCCGCAGCGGGCATTAGATTGAGTTTGCGTGCTTCCGGGTTGAATTGACTAGCGAGCGCATTCCCCGCGGCCCGGCTGCGGAGGGTCTTCCATTGATGTGCCGCAGAGGGCGGCTTTGTTTATCCTACTCAGTATTGTCCGGTCAAGTGCGTCAAAAATCCCGGCAAACATAGGAATACCGGGGTAATGAGCCAAAATATCGTCTTTCGGGATATGAAATTTCCCCCAAACCGTAACTTAATATTTACCCTTTAGCCGCTTGGCGGACACATCGAAGCCATGTTTTCGCCTATGTCTTACCTGGTAAGGGTTTTTAAAAAAGAGAAAGGGGGTCCGGGGGAAAGGGAAAAAACTTTTGCAAAAGTTTTTTCCCTTTCCCCCGCCACAGTACCATTTTAACCGGTAGTGTAACCTGCTAAGAAAAATGAAAAGGAGGCAAAGGTGAAACAGTCGATACTGCTGGCACTGGCAGCGGCGCTGCTGGCTGCTGGGGCGGCCCCCGGCTCGGAGCAGAACTGCTACTCGGTGGTGGCCGGCAGGCTGGCCACTGCGGATGGCAGCGTGATGCTGGCACACAACGAGGACAACGGAATTGAATACGCAGCCCGCCTGCGCAGGGTCGAGCGCTCGGTCCATGCACCGGGCGAGTGGCTCGTGCTGGAGGGCGGGGGCAGGGTCCCCCGGGCGGATACCACTTTCGCCTACTGGTTCCTCGAGATGCCGGGACTGGGTTACAGCCATGTCCTGCTCAACGAGCACGGGGTGGCGGTGGTCAGCGACAACTGCCCCTCCCGCGAGGACCGCTCCGACCTGACGGACGGAGGGATAGGCCCGGCCCTGCGGATCCTGGTGGCAGAGCGCTGCCGCACCTCGCGCGAAGGGGTGAAGCTGGTGGGCTCCCTGGTCGAGCGTTTCGGCTACCAGGCCAGCGGCAGGACCCTGATCATCTGCGATGCGCGCGAGGGATGGCTGGCGGCCCTGGTCTGCGGCAGGCACTGGGTGGCCGCGCGGGTGCCTGACACCCGGGCCGCGCTTATCGCCAACTCTTATACCATCCATGAGGTCGACCTGGCGGACACGCTCAATTTTCTCGGCTCTGCGGACCTGGTGGATTATGCCGTGGAGAGGGGCTGGTACGACCCGGGCACAGGGGAGGCTTTCGATTTCGAGCGCGCCTATGCCGAACCCGGGCGCAGGGTTTCCCCGCACCAGACTTTCCGCCAGTGGAGCGGTATCAGGCACCTGGCGCCGGGGCTAATCCTTTCGCCGGAGAGCGGAGAATCCCTGCCGTTCTCGGTGGAGCCTGACCTGCCGGTAACCGCAAGCAAGCTTTTCGGGGTCCTGCGCGACCACTACGAGGGCACTCCCTATGAAACCGCTGCCGGTGGTCCTCACGATCCCGACCGGCCCGGGGGAGTCGCCACTATATGCAGCGGTAGCACCAACTCGGGCTCGGTTTTCGTGCTGCGCTCCGGTATGCCGAAACAGATCGGCATCCTGTGGTGGCTGGTCCTCAGCCGGCCCTGCACTGGAGCATTCATGCCCCTGTGCCTGGGGCTGACCGTGCCGCCCGGGCAGCTTGGTTTCGAGGTGGATTCCGCGGCCAGCCGGGACCCTGCCTCTGCCGGGCAACTATCCCGGGACAAGGCTTACCGGGTGTTCAGCGACCTGTCCCTGGCTTTGGATGAGGACTACCCCGGCCGGATCGCCGGAGTCCGCCGGGTGTGGCGTACTTTCGAGGCGGATGGTTTCGCCATCCAGCAGGCCCTGGAGCGGGAGGCCCTGGAGGGCTGGTACAGCGACAGCCGGCTGATCACCGAGGTGCTGGACCGCTACTGCCAGGGTGTGGTGGCCCGAGCCGTGCAGCAGGCCGCGGAGCTGTTGAAAGGATTTTGAAGGGGCGTTGAAAAAATACCTCAAAGCCCCGTGGTGAAATTTGTTGCTTCATGGGCTGTCAAGGGCAAGGCAAGCCGTTTCCACTGTAACTTTAAGATATCGAATAT
>JAFGTO010000043.1 GCA_016934095.1 Candidatus Glassiibacteriota bacterium | reverse complement strand
GTTGTCCTGAAACTGGAGGTGGCTTTTAAGCCTGTAGAGGGAAAGTGAGGGGAGGCTCCGATCTTTTTTAGTCTCACGGACGGGGGCGGGCCGGCAGCCTTTTTGCAGGAGCACGTCAGGCAGGGGCGGCAATGCAGGAGAGCAAAGCAAAAAGGATGCCGGCCCGCCCCGCCCGCAAACACCGCAGATAAGCCACGGGCCGGGCCTTGCAAAGTTTCCTGCCGGCCGGGTTCGGGGTTGACGAAGGTGTCAGCCCAGCGCCTTGCGCAGCAGCTCGTTGACTATCTTGGGGTTGGCCTTGCCCCGGGTCTCTTTCATCACCTGACCCATGAAAAAGCCGAACACCTTCTGTTTGCCGGCCTTGTACTCGGCAGCCTGCTCCGGGTTCCCGGCCACCACCCGCTCCACTACCTCCCGGATCGCACTCTCGTCCGAGATCTGCACCAGGCCCCCGGTCTCCACTATCTCGGCCGCTGATTTGCCGCTGGCCGCCATTTCCTCGAACACTGTCTTGGCGATCTTGCCGCTGATCGTGCCTTCTTCGATCAGGCCGAACATCCCGGCGAGCTGCGCCGGAGTTACCTCGAACCGGTCGATCTCGACATTCCGGTCCCTGAGCACGGCCAGCACCTCGCCCATGATCCAGTTGCTCACTTTCTTGGGGTCGGTGCCGGCGGCCAGCCTGGCGGTCTCCTCGAAATAGTCGGCCAGCTCCCTGGTAACAGTCAGCACCCCGGAGTCATATTCGGGCAGGCCGTACTGGTTTGTAAAGCGCTTCTCACGGGCCTGCGGCAGCTCGGGCAGCGACTTTTCCAGCCCGGCTACCCAGTCGTCCTCGACCACCAGCGGCAGCAGGTCCGGGTCAGGGAAGTAACGGTAATCGTTGGCCTCCTCCTTGCTGCGCATGGGCCGCACCGCCTGTTTGTCCACGTCCCAAAGCAGGGTCTCCTGCACTACCTCGCCGCCGGATTCCAGCACGCTGATCTGACGCTCGACCTCGTAGTTGATCGCCCGCTCCACCCCGCGGAAGCTGTTCATGTTCTTGACCTCCGTGCGGGTGCCGAACCCGCTGGCCCCGGCTTTCCTCACCGAGATATTGGCATCGCAGCGCAGGCTGCCCTCTTCCATGTTCCCATCGCAGACACCCAGGTAGAGCAGGGTCTGGCGCAGGCGGCTGAGGTAGGCGTAGGCCTCCTCTGCCGAGCGGATGTCAGGCTCGGAGACTATCTCGATCAGCGGGGTGCCGCAGCGGTTGAGGTCCACCGCGGTTCCGCTCTCGGTAGCCGTGTGGATGCTCTTGCCGGCATCCTCCTCCAGGTGGATGCGGTTCAGGCGGATGCTCCTCGATGTGCCGTCCTCCAGACGGGCCTCCACCGTGCCGTCGCTGGAGAAAGGCTGCTCGTACTGGCTGATTTGGTAGCCCTTGGGCAGGTCCGGGTAGAAGTAGTTCTTGCGGGCGAAGATCGACTGGCGGTGGACCTTGCAGCCGAAAGCCAGGGCGGTCTTGACCGCCATGGTCACCGCCTCCCGGTTGAGCACCGGCAATGCCCCGGGCAGGCCCAGGCAGACCGGGCAGACATTGCTGTTCGGCTCATCGCCGAACTGGGTGCTGCAGCGGCAGAAAGTCTTTGTCCCGGTCTTGAGCTGGGCGTGGACCTCGAGCCCGATAACGGGTTCCCATTGGTGGCTCATCGTTTCTGCCCCCCTTCCAGTTTGCCGGCCACTTTCAGGATGGTGGCCTCATCGAAATGGCGGCCGATCACCTGCAGGCCCACCGGCAGGCCGTCCACAGTCCCCGCCGGCACGGACACCGCCGGCACCCCGCAGAGGTTGCTGGTAACAGTGAAAATGTCCTGCAGGTACATCTCGACCGGGTTGTCCAGCAGGGCGCCCAGGGGGAAAGCCGGAGAGGGGGCCGTGGGAGTGATGATCACGTCCACCTTGCTGAAAGCCTCGATGAAGTCCCTGGTGATCAGGGTGCGGACCCGCTGGGCCTTGAGGTAGTAGGCGTCGTAGTAGCCGGCGCTCAGCACGTAGGTGCCCAGCATGATCCTGCGCTTCACTTCCGGGCCGAAGCCCTGGCTGCGGCTGGTGCAGTACATCTCGATCAGGTCGCCGGGCTCGCGGGCGCGCAGGCCGTAGCGGACCCCGTCGAAGCGGGCCAGGTTGGCGCTGGCCTCGGCCGTGGCCACGATATAGTAGGCGGCAATGGCGTACCCGGTGTGCGGCAGGCTGATCTCGACAGTCCGGGCCCCCTGCTCCTGCAGCCGCGCCACCTGGGCCAGCACCGTTTCGCGGACCCTGGGGTCCAGGCTTTCCGGGAAATACTCGGCAGGCAGCCCCACCCTGAGACCCTCGATGTCCCCGCGGACCAGCTCCGGGTAGTCCGGCACCTCTTCTGCCGCGCTGGTGGAGTCGCGGCGGTCGTGGCCGGCGATGACTCTCAGCAGAAGGGCCGCATCACCGGCCGTGCGGCACAGCGGGCCGATCTGGTCCAGGCTGCTGCCGTAGGCCACCAGGCCGTAGCGGCTCACCCTGCCATAGGTGGGTTTGAGCCCCACCACCCCGCAGAAAGATGCAGGCTGACGGATCGAGCCGCCGGTGTCCGAGCC
>JAFGTO010000340.1 GCA_016934095.1 Candidatus Glassiibacteriota bacterium | reverse complement strand
GGAAACGGCTTGCCTTGCCCTTGACAGCCCATGAAGCAATAAATTTCACCACGGGGCGTTGAGGTATTATTTCAACGCCCCTTTAGTCCTTAGTATATTATAGCAAAACCCGTGCCTGCCGTTTGCCCGGGGTGCCGCCGGCTACCCTGTCCGCAGCAGCGGGCTCCGGGACCCTGAGAGTCAGTTTTTCCTGCCGGGGATTTGCAGGCCGAGGTCTTTGATCTTGCGATAGAGGGTGCTGCGGTGAATGCCGAGTGCGCGTGCGGTTTTTCCCCTGTTCCAGAGGTTTTTTTTCAGCGCCTCCGTCAGGAAAGCCGCTTCCATTTGCCTCAGGGTAGCACCCGGAGCGGGTTCCGGGGGTTTCCTCCCGCCGAGTGAATACTGCAGGTGCGTGACATCGATCAGGCCCGAGCGGCAGAGTACGAAAGCCCGCTCGATCGCGTTTTCCAGCTCGCGCACGTTGCCCGGCCAGTCGTGGGCCATCAGGGCGGCCATGGTGCGCTCGCTGGCCCCGGCGACCTGTTTGCCCTGCAGGCGGTTGAAGCGGGAGACAAAGTGCTCGACCAGCAGCGGGATGTCCTCCTTGCGCTCGCGCAGCGGCGGCAGGGCCAGGCGGACCACGTTGAGACGGTAATAGAGGTCCCGGCGGAAAAGCTCACCTTCCACCAGCTCATCCAGGTCTTTATTGGTAGCGGCGATGATGCGGACATCGGCCTTGACACTCTTTACCCCGCCCAGCGGCTCGAATTCCTTTTCCTGGAGGAAGCGCAGCAGGCGGACCTGCAGGGCGGGGGAGATGTCGCCGATTTCATCGAGCAGGACCGTGCCTCCCTCGGCGAGCTGGAACCTGCCGGGCTTGTCTTTCCTGGCATCGGTAAAGGCGCCGGCCTTGTAGCCGAAAAGCTCGGACTCGAGCAGGGTGTCAGGCAGGGCGCCGCAGTTGACCGCCAGGAACGGCTTTTCGGCACGCGGGCTGAGGCTGTGGATCGCCCGGGCCAGCAGCTCCTTGCCTGTACCGCTCTCACCCTCGATCAGCACCGTGGAGGTGCTCTCGGCCACCATGGGCAGCAGCTCGAAAATCTCCCGCATGCGGTGGTTGACACTGAGCATGTCCTGGCAGGTATAGCTGCGGGAGATCGCCTTTTGCAGCTCCTCCATCCGGGTGAGGTCGCGGAACGTCTCCGCTCCGCCGATCACCCGGCCCGCCGGGTCGCGCATGATCGCGGTCGAGATGCTGACAGCCTTGCTCTCGCCGGTGGAGTCGATGATCGTAATCCTGCGGTTGACCACCGGCTTGCCGGTCTCCAGGGAAGAGCGCAGGGCGCAGCGTCCCTCTCCCTCGCAGCAGTCCGCCCGCAGAACATCGCTGCAGAGCCGGCCCAGGGCCTCTTTTTTCGCTACCCCGGTGATCTCCTCGGCCGCCCGGTTGAACGAGGTGATCCTCCAGTTGCGGTCCACGGTGAATACCCCGTCCGCGATCGAGTCGAGGATCACCTCGAGCTGGGGATAGGCATAAGTCCGGGACATTTCTTTTTTCCCTTGCACGGCACTATCTTCCGCCAGGGGGCCGTTGAAAAAGACGGCAACGGCCCGAAATGGGATACATTGCTTGTTTTATATCCCCTGAAGTTCGTATCTTTCAATACGCCTGTTACCCCGGTTCGCTACTCGATCCCATCGAAGATCGACTGCTCCCGCTCGGGCACCGGCACCAGCGACTGGATCAGCGAGAGGTGGCTGGCCTCTACATGGTAGACTCCCTGGCTCTGGAAACAGCGGATGGCCCACTCGCCCCAGTCGAAGGCGCTGAGGTTCCCGCGGCCGACAGGTTTTTCGAGCAGGCCGGTCAGGTCCAGGGTCTCCGGGTAGCTCACCCCGGCGATACAGTAGAGTTTTTTCGGCTGCCAGGGCGGCAGGCCCAGCCGGGTCAGCTCCGGCCAGTGGTCCTCCTGGCCGCCGGCAGTGTTGAAAGCCTCGAGGGTGGCCCGGCCGGCCAGCTTGTGGCCCGGCTTGTCGTATTCGCCGAACACCGGCTCCTGGGTCAGTACCACCTCCGGCCGGAAAGTGCGGATCAGGGCCACCAGCCGCCTGATCGCCGGTCTTTCATCGCCCCAGAGGCGCTGGGTATAGTGGTAGTAATCGCAGCCGTTGTTGCCGTTCTCATCCTCATCCAGGTAGTCCGCCACCACCAGGCCCATCAGGTTCACGCTGCGGTGGTGCTCGAGGTTGTAGATCTCTCCCTGGTATTCCACGCTGTGGGCATCCCTCATGGTCTGGATGTCCCCCATGCGGCGGCCCTCGACCAGGGTGTAATAGGAGTACATGGGCCCGAACATGATCGGCCCGTCATCCCCGTGCGCCATCAGGGAGAGCGCATCCAGCTTGGCCTCGGCTCCATGTACGCCCTGCCAGGTGAGGCCGCCGTCTCCGCTCAGCAGTATCCTCTGCTGGGCTCCGGCCAGCAGGGCGCGGCCGCTGGCATCGAGCCATACGCCGCTCAGGCTGGCCCGGTTGGGGACCGGCATCAGGCGCCAGCTCGCTCCGCCGTCCCCGGTGGCCATTACCCTGCTGCCCAGCCTGCCCACGGCCCAGCCGCGCCTGCTGTCTATGAAGTGTATCCTCTCCAGGTCGAGCAGCTCCCTTACCGGGCCTGAGAAGACTTCGCTCTGCGCCCTCCAGGTCCGGCCGCCGTCCACAGTGCCCAGGATCGTGCCGTTCTGGCCGGCTATCCAGCCGCTTTCGCCCTGGAAAGCCACTGAGCGGTAGTGGGGGAGGAAGCCGTAGAAGTCCCTGTCCGCCGGGGCATCGACCTCTCTCCAGGTCCTGCCGCCGTCCCCGGTGGCCAGCACTGTCTGCGCCTCTCCCACGATGAAGCCGCGCAGGCTGTCGAGGAAAGCCGTGCCGTAGAGCCAGCGGATGGTCCCGCTGTTGGCGGTGTCGTGCCAGTGGG
The DNA here is from genome assembly GCA_016934095.1 of Candidatus Glassiibacteriota bacterium. Classification (GTDB taxonomy): domain Bacteria; phylum Gemmatimonadota; class Glassbacteria; order GWA2-58-10; family GWA2-58-10; genus JAFGTO01. The sequence continues at coordinate 2,527 of JAFGTO010000340.1, read as the reverse complement.
CGCCGCCGTCGGTGGTTTGCAGGATGGTCCCGCGCTCGCCGCAGGCCCAGCCCCGCAAGGAGTCGAGCATGTGCAGCCCGAAAAGGTAGCGGCCCTGCTCGGCGTACTGGATCTCCCAGGTTTTTCCGCCGTCCGCGGTGTGCAGGATATAGCCGAAACCGCCGCGCTGGTCGTGGCGCATGGTTTCATTGGTCTCGCCCATGCGCACCCTGCCTCCGACCACCCAGCCCAGGTCGCTGTCGATGAACTGCACCCGCTGCAGGTCGGCGGTGGTGCCGGACTCCTGGGCACTCCAGGTCCGGCCGCCGTCCGAGGTGTGCAGGACCACGCCCTGGCGGCCGACCGCCCATCCCAGGTTTGTCCCCCCGGCCATGCAGATGTCCAGCAGATGGTGCCCGGCAGCGGGCGGCCTGGGCTGGGTGCCGTAATATTCCAGGGCTTGCAGCCGGCCCAGGCGCTGGCGGAGCTCCTCGCTGAGCCGCGACAGCTCGGCAGGCTCGCCGACCGGTGTCTTCCGGCGGAGTTTTTCCGCATCGCCGATGATTTGTCCGGCCTGGTCCCGGAAGGCTTTCCCCAGCTTGCGGGCCGAGTCCTGCAGGCGTACCAGCCGCAGGGCCAGGCTTTTTCTCACCTGGAGCTCGAAGGCCAGGTCCAGGCCGTCCAGCCTGCCGATATGCCGTGTGTCATGGTGGTGTCCGCGGCTGGGGCACCAGGCCGCCAGCTCGCTGTTGCCGTTTGCTCCGATCGCGTTTTGGAAAACATTCAGCCCCCAGCTCGTGCCGCAGCCCGGGGGGATCTCCATCGAGGAGACCGGCACTGTCAGCTCGGCGCCCCAGCCCTGGCGCATGTTGAAAAGGTCCGCTGTGGCACCGGGGTCCCAGCCGTGGTCCGGGATGCCCTCTTCATCGTAGCGGGTCCCTTTGACCGAGCCGGTGTTGTCGAGAGTAATCAGGTAGTAGCCCTGGTGGACAGCGTCCAGGCCGGGAACGCGCGGCTGCAGCAGCACCCAGAATCCTTCCCTGGAGAGCAGCTCCAGGTCCTTGAACACACCGTTGACCCCTTCCATCTGGGCGGCCATCCCTGCATCCGAGGCTCCCTGGCCGCCGCTGCCCGCGGCGGTTACGGCCCGGCCGCTCGAGGCCCTGAACTGGAAATAGAGTTTTTCACGGTCGCCGGCGACCTTGAAAGACCCGGCGCCGGTTTCTTCCACCGGCTCGGCGGTGTCATCCCTCAGCAGCAGGGCCACTTCCCCGGCCGAGGCGAAAGGCCCGGGGTCCGGGGAGCCGTTCAAGGCGGGAGCCTGCTCCGCACGGGCGGACCTGACCGAGCGCTGCCGGTCGAACATGGTTGCAGCGTTGGGCTGCAGCCCGGGCATCAGCTCGGGGCGGTCCCAGTAGTAGGCGACCCAGGCCGGCCTGCGCACGTCCACCCCCTGGGCCACCCTGACACCGCAGGGCGCCGAGGCCGGCTCGCCCTCCGACTGGTGGAATTCCAGGTTCCAGCTCCAGCCTGCATCGCTGTAGAGATCCAGGCCGCTGAACGGGATCACGATCTCCGCGGTCCAGCCATCGGACCGGCGGGTGGTCTCCACCCTGGCCCCGGAGTTCCAGGAGGTGAAAAAATAGCCTTCCTGGTAAGGGTCATAGTAAGCATCCCAGAGGGTGCCCAGGGGGTTTACCGCCAGGCTGTAGTAGTATCCCCTGCCGTAGCGGAAGCTGTCGGGCAGGCAGGGATACAGGTCCACCTGCAGGTAGCTGTCGCCGCCCAGGGCGGTATCGGGCAGGGTAACAGCAGCCGCAGGCGCGGTGCGGGTGCCGATTTTCCAGAAGAGGTAGATGTTGTCCCTGTCGTAAGCCACCAGTACCGAGCAGTCGCGCTTCTCACCGCTGGATTCCTCCAGGAACGGCCCGACCTGCTGGGCTTTTTCCCAGAAGCTTTCCCCGGCCTTGCCGTCGAGCACTGCCGGGGGAAAGGCCTTGGTGCTTTGTTTCACCGGACGGTAAAATCGCTGCCCGGTTTCGCTGATGGTGGAGATCAGGCGGTTCCCGCTGAAGAGGATTTCTCCGCCCGCCAGGTGTTTTTCGGCCTTGAGCTGGGGAGCGGCAAGCTGAAGACATGCCAGCAGCAGAAACGGGGAGAGGAGCTTTGGCTTCATTAGATGAGTCTCCTGGTAAAGGTGTCGGTCCTTGAGTCGGAGATACGCTGCGGCCGTTTTATGCCGAGCCGGCCGGGGGCTGGCCCTGTAAGAGCGGCCGATAAAGGGCACTTTGTAGATTAAGGTTATTGTCCGTGCTTGTCAATGGACTGGAGGAGTTGCCCGGGGCCGGTATGCATTTTCTTCTGGTCCGAAGGGCTCGGTCCGGGGGCAAAGGCGGATTTCGCTGCAGGTTCCTGCGTAAAGGAGGGGACCGGGAGAGCAGGGCTGCGCCTGGGCCGCCGGTTTTACCGGCGGCCCAGGTGAGGTTTTACCCGGAGCCGTATGGATGATCAGGAAAATATCGCAAACCGGAAGGAAACCGGGACTAAG
>JAFGTO010000339.1 GCA_016934095.1 Candidatus Glassiibacteriota bacterium | reverse complement strand
GCCCGGATTATTCATAAATTTTAGCAACGAGTAAGTCCTGTGCTCTTTCAGGCGCGGGCTGGCATCCTTTTTGCCCTACTCCCGCCGGCCGGTTTATCCAATTACCAGTGCCAAAGCAAAAAGGCTGCCAGCCCGCGCCCACCGGCGTTTTATTATGCATAAGACAAAGTCCTTATGAATAATTCGAATTAGAGCGGCAATCGTAAAGTACCGCCGCTTGAAAGCGACGGCCTTGAGCAGCCGCCCGGGACGGATACATCCGTTCGAGCGTAAGGCTGACAAACCTGCCGGCTTCAGCCGGTAGTAGCTTATTATAAACAATCTTTCAGGCTTAAGCAAAGAGGTGTCCCCTGCCCTGGCAGGCTTTGCAACCGCAGAGCTGCTGCAGTGCGAGGGCCGGACCCGGACAAACAGGCCGCAAAAAAACCCCTCAGGTGCGCGGGCCGCACTGACGGGTGAACGTTGGAGGGAATTTCTGTAGTTGGGGCCTGCCGCCGGATGCCGTCATTCCGGACGCGGCTTGAGACCGCGGACATCCGACAGCTCCAGGGCGAACAGTATCCCGGTCCCCTCGGTCTCCAGCTTGCCGCAGACATCCTCGATCAGCTCGGCCGCCGCCTGGAAAGTCTCCCGGTCTGGCAGCACCGAGAAGATAGATTTATTGTGCGGACGGCCGCCGGAGAGCGCTCCGCGCATCCCGGCAAAAATCGGTATATCGTGTGAGAGTACCCGGCCCATGCCCATGCTGTCGATGATAGTCGCCCCTCCGATCCCGATCTCCAGGAAACCGGAAAGTACTTCATCGAGATACTCCTCCCGGTTAAGCACAAAAACCATCAATATCGCCATGAGCAGTCAACCTGTGTGTTTGGCGTCTTCTTCGGCGAGGATTCGCAGGATTGCCCGGGCATCCCGGGCTTTTTTGATCGACTCGACAAACTGTGAGTGCTGGACCAGGCGGCTGATCCGGGCCAGTGTCCTGAGATGCTGGCCGGAAGATTCGGGTGGGCCGACGAGGAGAAAAATGAAATAAACCGGCTTGCGGTCGAGGGACTCGAAATCCGCTCCGCCGGGGATCCTTCCCAGGGCGATTATCAGTTGTTTGGCCTCCGGGTTCATCGCATGTGGCACCGCGATACCGCGGCCGATACCGGTGGTCATGATCTTTTCGCGTTCCAGCAGGCTTTTCAGCAGCGGCTCCGGGTTCTCGATCTTGCCCGCCTGGTGCAGCATCTCCACCATCCGGCTCAACAGCTCACTCTTGTTCTTCCCCTCCAGCTCGGGGTCGATCGTTTTCTCGGAAACAAAGTCCATCAGTTTCATCGCTCAATTTCCCCAGGCACGGTTAGATGTTTAATCCCTATGCTCCCGCCACATCTGCCAGTCCACCTCGACCGCCCGTCTCCGGGCGATCTGATCATCGATAGCTTTTCTTACCAGGTCCGTATCCGCCGCCAGCTCGAGCGGCTGGTTGACATAATTCGATTCGACCTCGGCCAGCGCCCCCTGGTGGTAACCGGTCTTGAACCCGGTAAACTTGAGCCCGTGCGCCGTGGAAACCACCACTACCCGGTGTTCCGGCTTGATTATGCCCCTGCTCACCAGCTTTAGGGTTACTGCCAGGGCCACCCCGGTGTGCGGACAGTTGAACAGGCCGGTCATGTCCGCCAGGGCGGCGGCATCCGCCAGCTCCTGCTCGGAAGCCTGCTCCACCACCCCATCGAAACGCTTCAGCGTATCGATCGCCTTGTTGATCGAGACCGGGTTGCCGATCTGGATTGCACTGGCCAGGGTCTTGCCCGCAGCGACCGGCTCGAAGTGCTCGAAACCGTTCAGGTAGCTCAAATACAGCGGGTTGGCCTTGGCTGCCTGGGCGCAGACTATCCGCGGCAGCCTGTCGACCAGCCCCAGCTCGTACATCATCAGAAACCCCTTGCCCAGTGCGCTCACGTTGCCCAGGTTCCCCCCCGGGATCACCACGATATCCGGCACATTCCACTCGAACTGCTGCACCACCTCGACCGATACCGTCTTCTGCCCCTCGATGCGCAGGCTGTTCATCGAGTTGGCCAGGTAGATCTGTTTTTTTTCGGTTATCTTTTTGACTATCGCCATGCAGCCGTCGAAATCGGTATCCAGGCAGAGGGTGATCGCTCCGTTAGCGATCGGCTGGATAAGCTGAGCGGTACTAACCTTGCCTTTGGGCAGGAAGACTACCGAGGGGATCCCCGCGCAGGCGCAGTAGGATGCGAGTGCGGCAGAGGTGTCCCCGGTCGAGGCGCAGGCCACCGCGCGGATATCAGCACCGTCGCAGATCATCTGCTTGACCATCGAGACCAGCACGGTCATCCCCAGGTCCTTGAAACTGCCGGTATGGCTGTTGCCGCACTGCTTGATCCAGATATCTTCGACTCCGATCATCTTGCCGAAACGCTCGGCCCAGAAAAGGTTGGTCCCGCCCTCGTACATCGAGACCACGTTATTGTCGTCCACCGCCGGACAGACCCACTCTTTCTTGCCCCAGACCGCGCTGCCGTAAGGCCATTCAGCGCTCTTGTACCGTTTATCGAACAGGTCTTTCCACTGCCGGGCGTCTCGGGTGCGCAGCGCCTCAAGGTCGTGGGCCACTTCGAGCAGGCTGCCGCAGCTCTCGCAGTTGTAGATAACCTCGCTGATAGCATACTGACGGCGGCATGCGGGGTTGATGCATTGAAAACGGCAATTGAAATTCATGGGATGATAAACTCTCCGTAGCTGGAAAAAACCAGGTGGGGGCCGCTGAACATCAAGCCGGATTTGATACGGGTCGAAAAAACTACTACCGGCTGACGCCGGCAGGTTAGGCAGCCTTATGCTCGAACTGAAAAATCCATTCCGAGCATCTGCTGAAGGCCGCCGCTTTCAAGCGGCGGTTTTTTACGATTGCCACTTCAATACCGCTGACTTGAGTCAGCGGATACGAATGGCACCTTCGGGGCATAATTAAGTCTGCTCCCGAAAACGAGTCTTTTTCTCCAATTCCCCGAATGCGATAATATGCGACAATAATATATAGAGGGACAAAAGCTGGTCAATAAAAATTATCGTGCGATCACGATCAGGTAGATCAGACCGGTCAGCAGGACCAGGAGAAAGAGGTTGAAATACAGGAAATACCAGTGCTGGAGGCTCAAAGGGGGGTAGGCTTTCTTGATCGAGGCGATTTTCTTCTTGGTTTTGCCGGCCTTACCCGGACCGGCGGCATCCCCGGACAATTCTTCTTCCAGCCGCTGCTCGATAGCCCGGGCGACCTCCGGAGCGGTGCGCTCGATCATTCTCAAGGCCATGCGCCGCTTCTTGACTATGTTGCTCAGGCGCCGGTTGCGCTGCCGCTCGCCTGTCTCACTGCTCATCAGGCCGCCGTAGAAGCTCTGCACCGAAGAATGGTTGTAAAAAACCTTCATTATCTCCAGCCGCTCGATGAGCTGCTGTCTCCGGTCTTCATCTGCAACACGGTTGGAGACCATCTGTTCGCAGAGCTCGGTGAACTTCCGGATGCGGCGCTCCACCTGGATGTCGCTCATGGTCCGCAGGCGGGTTTCTTCGATCAGGTCTTCGACGGCTTCTTTGACGTCTTCCATGGACTCGGCTGACTAGTTTTTTATTATCTGAAAAAAATCTCCGGGGCTCCGGGGAATGCCCCTCGAAAAAGGAAGGCAGTCTTATTATATTCGACAGGCAACATCCTGTCAAGGCCCATCCGGCCGCTTAATCCTTGCCGAAACATGTCTTGACAGAAATCCTCGCGACAGTATAAACTTGCAGAGAAAATCTATTTCCGGGAGAAATACTACTATGGATAAAAAAATTCGCTTCGTGCTGGGCCTGCATTCCCACCAGCCGGTGGGGAATTTCGAGCACGTTTTCGCCCACGGTTACCAGGTCAGTTACCTGCCGTTTCTGGAGACCCTGGCCGGTTTTCCACGGGTAAAGGCGGCGCTGCACTACAGCGGACCCCTCCTTGAATGGTTATCGGACAATCGGCCGGATTTCTTTAGCCTCTTGAGCCGGCTGATCGGCCGCGGCCAGGTCGAAATCATGGGCGGCGGCCACTACGAGCCGATCCTGCCGGTGATCTCGCACGAGGACCGCCTGGGGCAGCTGAGTTACATGAGCCGGCAGCTTAAAAAAAAGCTGGGGGTAACTGTGCGCGGGGCCTGGCTGACCGAGCGGATCTGGGAGCCACACCTGCCCCGGTCGCTCGCTGCGGCCGGCCTGGAATATGTAACCGTGGATGACTTCCATTTCCTGGCCGCCGGCTTCGACCTGGAAAAACTGCACGACTACTACCTGACCGAGGATGAAAGATCGGTCATCGCCATCTTCCCGATCAGCGAGCAGCTGCGCTACCTGATCCCCTTCCGGGAAGTGGAGCAGGTAATGGATTTCTTTCGCGCCAAGGCCGCAGCGCTGCCGCCCGGCAGCGCCGTGGTCCTGGCCGATGACGGGGAAAAGTTCGGCATGTGGCCGGGGACTCACGACTGGGTCTACCGGCAGGGTTGGCTGGAGAAGTTCTTTACCGCCCTGAGCGAAAACCACGACTGGCTTGAAACCGCCACCTTCAGCGAGGTGCTGGACAGCGCCCCGGCTGCGGGAAGGGTCTACCTGCCCACGGCGAGCTACCTCGAGATGGGCGGCTGGACACTGCCGCCCGAGGCCGGGGAGCGCTTCCACGCCCTGCACGAAAGGCTGGAATCCGATGGCAGCCTGGGCGATTTCGCCCCATTTCTAAGGGGCAGCTTCTGGCGCAACTTCCTGGTAAAATACCCGGAATCCAACTGGATGCATAAAAGGGGCAGCTCGCTGAGCCGCCGGATCCACCGGGACCTTGCCGGCAAAGCCCCGAACTATAACCGCCTGCACGAACACTTACGCCTGCTCTGGATGTCCCAGTGCAACTGCGCCTATTGGCACGGTATCTTCGGCGGGCTTTACCTGCCGCACCTGCGCTATGCCCTCTACAACCGCCTGCTCGAGTCGGAAAACCTGTTTCTGGGCCGGCAGAAAGGCCCGGAGGCTGCCATGCCCGCCGCTGAAGAGTGGGATCTCGACCTCGACGGTAATCCCGAGGTGCGGCTGATCAACCAGCGGGTAAGCCTGTTTATCAAACCGGACAGCGGTGGAGCGATAGTCGAGCTTGCCGACCGGCGCACCGCTTTCAACCTCAATGATACTTTGGCCCGCCGGCGCGAGGCGTACCACGCCCAGATGGCCGCCGGGCCGAAACAGGGTGTCGAGTCCATCGGCCACGCCACTATCCACCGCCGCCAGTTCGCTGAAAAAATCGAGGCTAGCTCCTTTACCTACGACCCATACCCGCGCTACAGCCTGCGCGAGCATTTTTTCACCTCCCCGCCCGAAACACCCGAATCCGCGGCCGCGCTGCAGCCGCCCGACCTGGGAGATTTTGCCGACAGTCTCTTCAGCCACAGCCTCACCCGCAGCGCCCGGCAGGTGAGCCTCAAGCTTTCCCGCTCCGGGTGCGTGAGAGTGCCGGGGGCGCCGGCAGTCAAGCTGCAGCTCGGTAAGACCATCGAGCTGGCCGCAGACTCGGATGAGATTACGGTCAGCTATCGCCTGAAAAACATCGATGAACGCAGCCTGGAAGCCTTTTTTGCAGTCAGTTTCAACCTCACTGTCCTGGGACCGGCCGACCCCCAGGTGGGCTGGCTCACCCCGGAAACCGGGCCGGCATCCCTGGAAACCGGCGCCCTGCTGCACTCCCCGACCGGCATAACCATTTTCAACCGCCGCGAGGGAGTGAACTTCTCTCTAGCTTTCCAGCAGCCGGCGGACAGACTGATCCAGTACCCGGTATTCACTATCAGCCAGAGCGAAAGCGGGATCGACCGTACCTATCAGGCGAGCTGCCTGCTGCCCTGCTGGCGGATGAAACTGGAACCCGGGTCGGTCGGCAAGTGTAAGCTAATAATGTCTCTAACGCCCGCCAAAAGCTGATTTGACAAGCTCACCGTCATTGTGGCATTGACACCGGGCGCTTTTTCCGGTACAATATGATAGAGGGTTTTAGCCTGGAACCTGTTTGCGGTTTACAGGATTTATTGATTTTTTCATCCTTCTTCATCTCGGCCGCCCGCCGCTGAAAACCGGCCGGGCAAAGCCGGATGAAGGTCCGGTGTTTCATAACCCAAGAAAACGAGCTTTGAAGAATGGCTGAGTTCAGACACGATCCGGTGCATCGCAGATGGGTCCTGGTGACCGTGGACCGCAGCCTGGCCCCCAGGGATTTCGTGATTCCGCCACGGGGGCACGATGAGGGCATCTGCCCCTTCTGCGAGGGCCAGGAAAGCAAGACCCCGCCCGAAATCTACGCCCTGCGCACCGGGGCGCCCGACCGCCCGGGGTGGAAAATCCGGGTCTTTCCCAACAAGTACCCCGTGCTGGACAGTAGCTCGAACGACCTGCAGAGAAAAGCCCTTGGGCAGTACGACTGGGTAAGCGGGTTCGGCTCTCATGAAATCGTGGTGGACCATCCCAGGCACCTGATGCCGCTGCACGAGATGGGCCGCGACCACCTGGCGAGCTTGATAGAAACTTACCGGCAAAGGATGGCCTCACTGACGGAAGAACCCCGCTACCGCTATTTCATGCTGTTTAAAAACCACCGTGCCCAGGCCGGCGCCTCGGTCAACCACTCGCACACCCAGATTATCTCCATGCCGGTCATCCCCAGGATCGCGGCCATGGCGCTCAGCACCGCCAGGGAACATTTCCACCACAAGGAACGCTGCCTGTTCTGCGACCTGGTGAACCTGGAGCGCTCGGACGGCAGGAGGGTCGTGGCGGAGAACGAACACTTTGTCTGCTTTGTCCCCTACGCCTCCCGTTTCGCTTTCGAGATGGCGATTTTCCCCAAGGTCCATCACCACGATTTCGCCACCATGCACGATGACCTGCTCGGGCCCTGCGCCGCTATCCTCGAAGAAGCGGTTAAACGGCTGGCGGAACTGTTCGGGGATCCGCCTTTCAACATCATCTTTCACACCGCGCCGAATCCCAACCAGGCTTCCAGACGGGCCAATTACTGGGGCACCCTCAAGTTCGACTGGCACTGGCATATCGAAATTGTCCCCAGGCTGGAAAAAACCGCCGGGTTCGAATGGGGTACCGGCCTCTTCATCAACCACACACCCCCTGAGGATGCCGCCGCCTACCTGCGCCGCGACCCTCCGAAAAACGGCTGAACACCCTGCCGCTCCTTTACGGGACCGGCGGGATGCAGGTAATACTGTGGAAAGGAGATTTCTTTGGCTAAGGGTTATTTTACTTTCGTTCTGCACTCCCACCTGCCCTACGTGATTTCCCACGGCAGTTGGCCCCACGGGATGGACTGGCTCAATGAAGCCGCCGCCGAGACCTACCTGCCCCTGATAGACAGCTTCAGGAAAGTCGACCCGGCAGGCGGCACCCTGGGGGTTACCATCGGCCTCACCCCTATCCTGGCAGAGCAACTGGCGGATGAGCGCTTCAAGAGCTCTTTCATAGGTTACCTGGACAATAAAATCAGCGCCGCGGCTGAAAACAAGGCCGAATTCGAGCGGATCGGCGACAGCCACAAGGCCCACCTGGCCGATTTCTGGAGCGGGTTCTACCGGCAAGCCCGGAACAGGTTCACCGATGAGCTGGACGGGGACATCATTGCCGCGTTCCGCAGCCTCCAGCAGCAAGGCAAGATCGAGATTATCACCTGCGCCGCCACTCACGGCTACCTGCCCCTGCTGTCCCGTGATGAATGTGTCAAGGCCCAGCTCGCCCTCGGCGTCTCCACCTATACCCGGCATTTCGGCACGAACCCGGCCGGCACCTGGCTGCCCGAGTGCGCCTACCGCCCGACTTATAACTGGCAAAGCCCACTGGCAGAGGAGGGCTACGGCCCCGCCAAGCCGGTCAAGCGCAAAGGGATCGAACAGATCCTGAGCACATTGGGCCTCAAGTATTTCATCATCGACTCGCACATGCTCAAAGGCGGCAAGGCGATCGGGGTCTACATCGACCGCTTCGAGGCCCTGCAGAGGCTCTGGAAACAGTTCGAGGGCTCCTACAAGCCCCGGCCCGAGGATGCGGAGCGCACGCCTTACCTGCCGTACCTGGTCGGCGACCCGAGCCACCAGGAGCCGGTGGCCTTCTTTACCCGCGACCCCAAGACCGGCCTCCAAGTCTGGAGCGGCGAATGGGGATACCCCGGGGATGGACAGTACCTCGATTTCCACAAGAAACACTTCCCCGGCGGCCACCGCTACTGGAGGGTCACCGCAGCCAAGGCCGACCTGGCTGACAAGCTGGAATACCAGCCGCACCTGGTCCCGGAAATAGTCGAGAGCCAGAGCTCTCACTACGTTGAGCTGATCGAATCGCTGATCGCCGGGCACCGGGCCGCCACCGATCTCCCGGGCATGGTCACCGCCCCCTATGATTCGGAGCTTTTCGGCCACTGGTGGTTCGAGGGCCCAGCCTGGCTGGGCAAAGTGCTGGCCAAGCTGGCCGCCTCGGAGTCGGTCGACGGCTCCTCCTGCGGACGTTTCCTGGAACAGTTCCCGCCTACCGATGTGGTGGGCCTGCCCGAGGGAAGCTGGGGCGAAGGCGGTTTCCACTACATCTGGCTCAACGACTGGACAAAGTGGACCTGGCGCCATGTCTACCAGGCCGAGGATAAAATGTGCGAGGTGGCGCTCAAACTCCACCAGGACAGCAATGAAAAACTCTACCGGACAGCCTGCCAGCTCGGCAGGGAATTACTGCTGCTGGAAAGCTCCGACTGGCAGTTCCTGATCAGCACCTGGAGCGCACGTGATTACGCCGAGGCCAGGGTGGCGAAGCACTGGGAAAACTTCGAGCGCCTCTACCAGATGTTCCGCGCACTGGAAGCGGACGGTGAAGCCTCCGAGGCGGACTGGCGTTTCCTCGAAACCTGCGAACAGGATGACCGGGTCTTTGCCGAAATCGAACCGTCCCTATGGCTACCCTGACCAAAAAAGACCGGCGGATACTCGACCTGCTGCTCTCCGCCAGCGAAGAAGCTTTCCTGCTGCTGAATGCCCGCGGCAAGATCCTGGGAGCCACCCGCAAGCTGGCCTCGATCCTGGGATACCGGCCGGATGAGCTGAAGGGCTGCGACTTCTCCATGCTGGCCCCGGAAGGACTCAACGAACAGCCGGTCTCGCCGCCCGGGGAAGGCGAGCTGGCTTTCACCGTGGCCACCAGTACCGGCGATAATTTGCGCACCCGCTGGCTGATCACCTCCGCCGCCGCCGGTACCCCCGGCGGTAGCGACCGCCTGCTGGCCGCCCACCTCAAACAGTGGTTCTCACAGGATGGTGCCTTCGATGAATTCTATCTGGAAGCCCCCAGGGAGCTGATCCTGGATGACCTGCCTGTCGGGGTGCTGGTCGCCGACCGCCAGGGACGGATCGTGGTTTACAACCGGGCCCAGGAGAAAATCACCGGCATCGACCGCAGCCAGGTCCTCGGAAGCATGCTTTTCGAGGACTACGCCAGCCAGGCACCGCCGGAGGTGCTGAAAGCTTTCGAGGAAGCCTTGAAAAAAGGGGTCAGAAGCGGCGGGCAAGAGTTCGACTACACCAACCGCCTCGGCGTGCGCATCCGCCTGAAAGCCCGTTTCAACCCCCTGCTGGGCCCTGAGGGATTGATTTATGGAGTGATTCAGACACTCGAGGATATCAGCCGGCCGCGCCTTCTCGAACAGGAAATCAATCAGACCAAAGACCTCTTGAAACGCCTGCTGGACACCACTCCCAACGCCATTATCACCACCGATGTCAACGGGCTGATAACTTTCGCCAACCGGACCGCTGAAAACCTGCTGGGCTACGGACAAACCGGTTTCCCCGAGCTGCACATGGAGAATCTTTACCCGGGCGGCAGCCGCGAGACGGAACAGGTGAAAAAACTGCTGGAAGACTCGGCCGGCACCCTGGAAAACTACAAGACTTATTTCAAAGATGTCGAGGGCCGCGAGCTGCCGGTCAGCCTGACCCTCAGCCTTCTCTACGACCGCGATCAGCAGGTCGTGGGCACGCTGGCCATAGTCAGGAACCTGGCTCTTGAAAAGAAGCTGGAAAGCGAGTACCTGCTCAACGAGCATTACCTGGCCACGGTCATCCGCGACAGCGGGGAAGCCATTATCAGCCTCGATGAAAACGGATTAATCAGGTCGTGGAACAAGGGGGCGGAAAATATTTTCGGCTTTACGGCCGAGGAGACGGTCGGCCACAAACTCGAGTCCAGCCTGCTCCCGGACCCTTCCAACCCAGGAGAGCTGCAGTGGATCGAGCTCCAGTTGGCCGAGCACGGTGAGCTGCGCAACTATGTCACCGAGCGCGTGGCCGCGGAAGGCCGCCGCCTGGTGGTCGAAGCCACCTACGCGGTGCTCAAGGACCATAAGGGCGAGGTTACCGGCCGCTCGATCATCTTCCACGACATCACCGAGCGGGCCAGACTGGAGCATACCCTCCAGCAGCATGTCTCCGACCTCTCGCTGATCAACGAAGTCAGCGAGGTGCTGCTCTCCACCACGGAGCTCAACGAGGTCCTCGGAGTTATCCTGGTGGCCGTCACCTCTTCGCAGGGATTGGGTTTCAACCGGGCTTTCATGCTGCTGGCCGACCAGGAGCAGAATGCCCTGGTGGGCAAGCTCGCCATCGGCCCCTCCAACGCCGAGGAGGCCAACGCTATTTGGAACGAGCTTTATCACAAGCGCTTGAGCCTGCGCGAATTGATGGCCTCTTATATCAGCAGCGCCGAAAACCGCGACACCCATGTCAATGAGATCGTCCGCAGAATCCACCTGCCATTGAGCGACAGCCATAACCCGCTGGTGCGCTGTTTCAACGAGAAACAGGCGCTGAATGTCAGCAACGGGGTGGCCCTGGGCCAGATACCGAATAATGTGGCCGAGCTCCTGGGTACAGATACCCTGGCTGTCGCGCCGATGGTCTGCAAGCACAGGAGTGTCGGCCTGATCCTGGCGGACAACCTGATCAACCGGAAACCGGTAGACGAAGAGTCGATGCGCCTGCTCCAGGTCTTCGCCTACCTGGCCAGCCAGGCTGTCGAGCAAAGCCGACTTTACATGAGCCTGGGAGAAAAAATCGCAGACCTGGACAGCGCCTACAACCAGTTAAAGGAAAGCCGCGACCTGCTGGTGCGCGCCGAAAAGCTTTCGGCGGTGGGGGAGGTGGCAGCCCACGTGGCCCATGAAATCCGCAATCCCCTGGTTTCTATCGGCGGTTTCGCGCATTCCCTGATCAGGGAATTGAAAGAAGATGACCCGAAAAAGGTCAAGCTGCGGATTATCATCGAGGAGGTCGAGCGCCTGGAGCGCTACCTGAGGGATACTCTCACTTTCATCCGGCCCAACCTGCCGGCCTTCAGCTTCACGGACCCCAACAAACTGGTTAAGGAAACATTCCAGATGATGGACAGTGAAATCGAGGAGAGCGGCGTGCAGATCGAGCTCCAACTGATGCAGGAAGCCCCTCTGGTAGAGCTCGACCCGGAGCAGATCCGCCAGGTGCTGCTGAACATTTTCCGCAACGCGCTGGAGGCCATGCCGGACGGCGGCAGGATGACGGTCGCCACCAGGGAGCAGGGCGACTATTTCAGCTTCAGTATCGCCGACACCGGCATCGGGATCGATAAATCCAACATGGAAAAGCTGTTCACCGCCTTTTTCACCACCAAAAGCACCGGAAGCGGCCTCGGACTCGCTATCAGCAGCCAGATTATCAATAATCACGGGGGCAGTATCGGGATAAGCAGCCAGAAAGGGGAGGGGACTGTCTTCCATATCACCCTGCCTGTTCGGCAAGTCTTGAAAAAGAAGGAGGATTGATGAAGAGACTACTGGTCGTTGACGATGAAAAGCATCTTCGCTTGCTGTACAAGACCGAGTTCGAGGCCGACGGCTACCAGGTCGATGTGGCGGCGGATGCCAAAGAAGCCCTGGGCCTGTTCGAGCGCGAGCGCTACGACCTGGTAGTCCTCGACATCAGGATGCCGGGTATGGACGGGCTCGAAGCCCTGGGCAAGTTCCTGGGCCGCGACAACAAGCTGCCGGTCATTATCAACAGCGCCTACGACAGCTACAAGGACAATTTCATGAGCTGGTCCGCCGACAGTTACGTGATCAAGAGCTCAGACCTCTCCGAGCTCAAGCAGAAAATCAAGGAAGCCTTAGGCGAAAGCATGTTCGAATTCTAAGAGGAGCCGGTTTGTCTCAGCGAGTTACCAGTGAACTGCTTACCGTTATCCTGGCCGGCGGCCGGGGTGAAAGGCTTTACCCTCTCACCAAGAACCGCTCCAAGCCGGCTGTGCCGTTCGGCGGGATCTACCGGATCATAGATTTTACTCTTTCCAATTGTATCAACAGCGGCCTGCGGCGGATCAAGCTGCTCAGCCAGTACATGAGCCACTCGCTCGACCGCCACCTCAAGGAAGGCTGGAATATCTTCTGCCGCGAGCTGGGCGAGTACATCGACAGCGTGCCCCCGCAGCAGCAGTTCCAGGAGACCTGGTACAAGGGCACGGCCGATGCCATTTTCCAGAACATATACCTGCTCGAGCAGATCCATCCCCGCTACGTGCTGATCCTCTCCGGCGACCATGTCTACAAGATGAACTACGAGGACATGATCAGCTATCACCTGGAGAAGAAGGCCGACCTCACCGTGGCCACCGTGGAGCTGGACAAGTCCCAGGCGGTGGGCAAGCTGGGCGTGCTGCAGGTCGACAACTCGGGCCGGGTCGTGGACTTCGAGGAGAAGCCTGACAACCCGAAACCCAGCCCCAACAACCCGGAGCGCGCCCTGGTCAACATGGGCATCTATGTCTTCAATACCGACAGCCTGGTGCGCAACGTGGTGGCCGATGCCAAGCTGGACACCAGCCATGATTTCGGCAAAGATGTCATTCCGGCCATGATCCCGCGTGAGCGAGTCTATGCTTTCAAATTCATCGACCCCACCGGGGGCGAAATCTATTACTGGCGGGATATCGGCACCATAGAGAGCTACTATGAGGCCAGCATGGACCTGCTCAACCCCAACCCGCATTTCGACCTCTACGACCCGGAATGGCCGATCCGCACCTACATGGGGCAGTACCCCCCTGCCAAGCTCTACCGGCCGAGCGCCGAGGATGAGGGCGAGGTCAAGTTCGGCCGGGCGCGCAACTCGGTCATTTCCCACGGCTGTATTATCGATGGGGCCAAGGTGATAAACTCCGTGCTCTCACCGGGAGTCTTCGTGGGCCCCAACGCCCTGGTAGCGGACTCGGTGATCATGCACCGCACCCGCATCGGCGCCCGCTGCCGGGTGCGCAGGGCCGTCATCGACCAGGACGTGCAGATCTCGGACGGCCGCACCGTGGGGTTCGACGCCAGGGAAGACCAGCTCAATTTCCAGATCTCGGAAACCGGCCTGGTCCTGATACCCAAGGGCTACAGGCTCTGAAGGATAATTTTTATGACAGGCAGGTGGGAAAAGGATTAATTTTTCGAGAAGAAATATTCGCAGGGATGTCCGTATTTATTCCATTAAAAAACTAAATCGCTCTTAACAGCTCAGCCCAGGCTTTTCTGTGCTGAAAATCAGAATACTCATCAAGCTGTTTTCCTACCTCGATGATAAATTCCCGCCTTCCATCTTCCCCTAATATAGTTAAGACTACGTTTGAAAGAGATTCGATACTGGTTATATAGAAATTTTGGCCGATATTGAACTCATGCTCTATAATCCTCTCTATTTCTTTTTGCTCTTCAAGTAAAACACCCCTGCCTGCAATAAATAAGATCTCCGTGACCCTTATTTCTCTGAAACCCGGCATTTTACTTTTTATCTGACTTACAGTCAATTCCCTGTCTTTCACCTCTACTGCTAAAACGATGTCCCCTTTTGCGTTTATACACTCCAGATCAACTACCATCCCGGAGGATTTATCCGAAGCCGTTATTTTCCCCCTTTTAACCTCAGAAAAAAGACTGAAATTCCTTCCAATAACCACAAACAAGGCGGAAACTATAGATAGAAGCCTGTCTCCCCCTGAAATATCCATCAGAAACTTTTGAATTAATTTGCTGCAGACATCTAAGCTTATCCTCTTCGGTGCGGGATAAACGACTTTGATTTTTAACAACCTGAGATAGACTTCCAACAATACCTGCTTGAAAACCTCCTTTGTTGTTCCTTCTTCGTGATTTTCTTCGATATAATCTAAAACACGGCAAAGATGGTCCCAATCAACAGTATTCTTTTGATGATCCCGGTTTTTCTCCGAAATCTCAGTTACTCTTAGCGGGTTGTTTACATAAGGCTCCGGAGAGCCTCCAAGGACATTATCATGCTCCTGGTCAAAAGGTACTATTACCTTATGGGCAATAGTACGGGCATCGAATGCTCCTTCGCCGCCCCGTGCCACCTGGATACACCTGCAATCCAGCTTGCTGTCGCTCAATTTTGCAGCAATTTGTGTAGGCAGGACGTAGCGATAACTTTTAGTTTTCGAGTTTATTACAGATTCAATACTGAGTTTCAAATCCTCATCTGAGATATAAGGCTTATCTCCACTTTTTTCTGCCCGGGAGACAACTTCTGACCAGCAGGCTCTGTATATTTCAGAAACATCTTCAATGTATGTCATTTGTATCTCAAATATCTCAATAATTCATCCAGAGTGCTTCTTTTCTTAGACTTTTTACAGAATGGCAATTCTTCTCAGGAGATTCTACAACCCTCCATTCCTGGTATAACTCTTTCATTAATTCGCACATATATCCCGATACAGCCACTTTGCCTTTTACGCCGTTCAATGCATCCGCTAAAACTTCATGTTCCCGGTCGCTCATTTCAAAACCATAGGCTTTACTATCGCCTCTGGATTCATGCGGATAAGGAGGATCACAATAAAACAGGGTAGAGGGGCTGTCGTAGAGTCTTATTATTTCGAGTGCAGGTCTGTTTTCTATCTGTACCCTCAACAGTCTCTCAGCAACCCCGGAGAGCCCTTCAACACTTCCAAGCCAACGTGATACGACACCTGACATTCCGGCACGGCTTGTATTTTTACAGTTTGCCCATCTCCCCAGGGAAGCAGTCTGGGCCAATCCGGTTCTTACTTGGCGAGCTCTTACGAAAAATCGCCTTGCCCTCTCGATATCCGAATGCTCAGGTCCATATTCATTTATTGATAAATAAAACTCTTCCCTGGAAAAAGGTGTCAAACCAATTTTTTCTATCAGCTCTTCCTTGTTGTCTCTAAGGACCCGAAAGAAATTAACCACGTCGCCATCGATATCATTATACGTTTCGACAGGAGAAGGGAGCCGGTTAATTAAAACGGCGGCTGAGCCTCCGAAAGGCTCACAAAAATGATAAGATTCAGGCAGTAAAGGAAGCAGCCAGTTCAGATGATTAAATTTCCCTCCATACCAGCCGAAAATTATCTTTTTGGGCCTCATAATCTCTCTGACTTTATCGTTTTTCCCATTCTTATTGACTCTTTTTTGCAAAAAAATAGGATCCGGTGCTCTTCCCATTTTAAACCCTTTCTTTTTTAATTCTTTTTTTTAATTTATTAAACCCAGGACAAATATTCAAAACATTTCTGTTTCTTTTTTTACCACCCGGACCGATATGAGATGTGAAAAACTCTTGCCGCTCATCCAAGCCGTGAGCGGATATTTCACAATATATTTCAAATACAAGTCTCCTTGTTTAAAACCACTTACGAAAACATCTCAGCAGCAGCCGGTTCGCGGACCGGATCGAATATGATACACGCATTGACTTTGAAAAATTACCGGGCGGCAACTCTCCCTGACAGGTGAATGCTGTTATTTTCTCATTCTTCGCGCCACAGACTAGCGCTTATAATTTCTAATAGATCAAGAACCGTAGTTGCTTTCAACGGGAATGAAGTTACCAGGTCTCAATCCTGAGATATCGCCTTTGAAAGTCTGTCCCCTATCACCACCACCCCGATGAACCCGGGGCCGGACAGTCCCCGCAGCTCCGGCAAGCTAAGGACCCGTATGAAAGAGATAAGCGGCGACCACAGCCTGAATGCCGGCAAGGTAGCCTGGTTCCTGGTGTATAACCTTCTCAGGGGACTCCGGGGCTATACTTCCTTTATCAGGACCGAATATATTTACCTGCCCGACCCCGGGGGAAGCACGGCATCGCCGGGCAGAAGGCAGATAGACCGCTTTTTCCTCAGCGAGCTCCCCAGGCTCCTGCCGCTCCGGGAGCTGGACGTGCTGGACCTCGGCTGCGGGTCCGGGTATCTGGCCGGGCTGCTGGCCCAAGCCGGCTACCGGGGAAACTACCTCGGCCTCGACCTCCGGATAAACGACACCGCCGCTTCCCCGCCCGGCGACAATCTCAAGGTCAGCTTCCAGGCCGGCGACATCGGCAGCTTCCGGACAGACAGACTGTTCGACCTCGTGGTCTCGGTGTCCACCCTGGAGCACCTGGCCGATGACAGGACGGCGGTCTGTAAAGCCGGCCGGCTGCTCAAACCGGGAGGCCTCCAGGTACATGTCTGCCCCGCATTCTGGGCCCTGTTCCTCTATCTTTCCCACGGCTGGCGCCAGTACAACCCGGGACGGCTGAAATACCTCTTCGGCAGCCGGGATTACAGGGTCTACCGGCTGGGAGGGGCTTTCTCCTTCCTGCTGCACCTTCTCTTTATAACGGTCCCCTTCTTCCTCTTCAGGAGGCAGCCGGCTCCCAGGCCGCGGTTCTACTCCGGGCTTGCCGGCCTCTGCAACCGCCTCGACAGGTTTGCGCCTTTCTGCTCGGCGAATTATGTTGTGATCAAGAAGAAAGAGCCTGCGCCGGGTGCGCACTGATATCGATCTTACTACAAACGTACGATAAATTAAAAAATTGAGCGGGGAAGGGCGAAAACCTTCCTTACGGGTTATCCGCCCTGATCAGGACTCCTTCCCGCTTTACAGATTTTTCGTCTTGTCTATAAAGTGCTTTCTAGGGCAATAGAGCTTAGCCACCAGACCATGAAAAAAAGTTTTGGAAAGAGAAATGGGGGCTTGGGGGGAAAGGAGAAGAACCTTTTCCAAAAGGTTTTCTCCTTTCCCCCGAAAAACTCCGATACTATATCTTTGTCGTAAAATCGGTATGCAGGCGAAAAATCCCAACTTTTTCCAGACAGGAAAATCACATGTCATTCATCACTGTGGCAGACGGGTATTTTCAGAAAGACGGCAAGCCCTGGGTGCCGGTGGGTATCAACTACCTGCCGCATTACTGCTGCGGCAACTGGTTCGAGCACTGGCGCGAGGAGGAGATCCTCAGGGACCTCGATAAGATGGCCGGGCTCGGGCTCAACAGCGTGCGCACCCCGGTTTTCTGGTCCTATTTCGAGCCGCAGCCGCGCACCTACAACCTCGAATACGTCGAGAAATACAGGAAGTTTATCGGTTTCTGCCGCGAGCGCGGGCTCTACGTAATGCCCTTTTTCCTGGTGGGGATCTGCACCGGCTTTTTCCCGCCGCCGTATTCGCCGGGCGAGTCGATGTACTCCGGCCCGATGCTGGAGCTGGAAAAAGAGCACCTCCAGGCTTTCGCCCGCCACTTCGCCGATGAGCCGCAGGTGTTCATCTGGGACCTCTCGGATGAACCCTATTACGTCGAGAGCGTGCCCGGCCACGATGACCCGGATGCTCACGGCTACCGGCGGCCTTCCAAGCGCGAGGCGGCAGTGGCCTGGGTGGCGGAGCTCGCCGCCGCGCTGCGCGCAGCCGACCCCAACCACCCCATAACCCTCGGCTTCGACAACTCCTCGGTCCAGCTCTACAACGGTTTCGAAACCGAGGAGCTCACACCCCACCTGGACGTGATGAGCCACTGCCTCTACCTCTGCCCCAGCCGCGAGGAGGCTGCAATCAACCTCTACCCGGCTTTCACCACCCGCCTCTACGATGTCGGCCTGCCGGTCTTCCTCCACGAGGGCCCCGGCATGCCACAGAGCACGGGGGATGCCCGGCTGGTCGAGGGCCGCTACCGCACCGGCATTTACGGCTCGGTGGCCGCCGGCAACTGCGGGGTCATGCCCTGGTGTTTCACCGACTACGATCAGGAGATCAGGGGAAGCTGGCCCCTGGAGGAACAGCCCCACGAGGCGGTCTTCGGCATCCTGGAGCCGGACCGCACCGAGAAGCTCCAGGCAGGGGTGCTGCGGGAATTCGCCGGGTTCGCAGCCTCTTTCGACTGGGAGGCCTGGCACCGCAGCCCGGATGAAGCCGTGCTGGTCTACCCCGGGCGGTTCTACAGCCGGGTCCGCAGGGAGGGACTTTTCCCACGGCTCTTTTTCAACTACCTCTGCCTGTCCGGGTGCGGCCTCTGTGCCGACCTCTGCCGCGAGGATGCCCCCTGGGATGATTTCCCCCAGGTGGTTTTCCCCATCCCCGGCCTGCTGAGAGCCTCGACCTGGGAGCGGGCACGGCGATATGTCGATCAGGGAGGGACCCTGCTGATCTCCGGCCCGGAAATTGTCTTCCCGGACAAGGCCGGGTTCCTGGGGGTCGAGATAAAAGGACAGCGCAAAGCCGGGGCCGGGGCCGATTTGACAGTCGCCGGAGCGGCCGCCCGCTTCGCCATGCCGGAGGTGCTGCCGGTCATCGAGACTCTCGGCGCCTCGGTGCTGGCAGGTACTGCGGACTCACCGCTGGTTTTCGCCAACAGTTACGGCCGGGGCCGGGTAGTCTGGTCGGCCCTCGACCTTGGCGGCCTGCTCTCGCAGGTATCCCTCGAGTCGGGAGAAGCCTCGGGCCTGATGAAACTGATGCGGGAAATCACTGTCTTTCCGGGCAAAAGGAAACTCCTGCACTCGGCCACGGACTGGGTCGAGGTCCGCCAGTGGAGCCACAGAAGCGGGCCGGAGGCGGTTTTTTTCATTCTCAACCCCCGGCCGCGTGAGATAATACCGGAATATCTCGCAGACCACCGGCTGAAAAATATCCGGCTGCTGCAGGACGACAGCCCGGTGTCCCTGGAAAAGACTGTGCTGCAGCCCTGGGAGGTGATGGTCCTCAGGGCGGGAGTGGAATCCGGGGATGGATGAAAGGAATTACCTGCCCAGGCGGGTCCCGGGCCGGCGGCTGCGCTTATCCCTTGCCTTGTCCGGCCCGGGCCTTGAGAGGTTGCAGGAGCCGCAGCTATCGCGGGTAATGTCGCAGCAGCTTTTTTTGCCCTTGACCGTGCGAATGACCGAGCGCAGCCAGAAGAACGCCGCCGCAAGGACTATCAGTACTACCAGAGTCGTCTCCAACATCTTGTCAGCCTCCCAGTCCCAGTAGAAGTCCAGTCTGGTAGACCGCCAGGGTCAGCAGGTAAGCCGTGGCGGTCAGCCCTACCCACTGCAGCAGCACCCAGCTCCAGGCACCGGACTCCCTGCGAGTCATTGCCATGGTGGCCATGCACGGGGTGCCGATCAGGCAGAAAAGCATGATACAGACCGCCACCAGGCCCGAGTAATCCCGCTGCAGCTTGACACGCAGTGTCTCGGCCCCTACCTCGGCCTCTTCCACTGAATAGAGCACGCCGAGCTGGGCCACAAAAGCTTCCTTGGCTGCAAAAGCCCCGATCAGCGCAGTGCTGATTCTCCAGTCGAACCCCAGGGGTCTGAGCACTGTCGCCAGGGCCCGCCCCAGCCTGCCGGTCAGTGAATACCCCAGTTTCTCGGCCCCCATCATCTTATCTATCTCCGCCATCCGCTTATTGCAGGGGGCGCGGACCCGGTCCAGGTAAAATACCGACGCAGCGTAATAATTCCGCTGCTCTTCACCCATGCCGGCCATCAGGGCCGCCAGCTCCGCATTCATAGCAGCACTCGCCGGCCGGTCGAGACCTTTCATTCCCAGGTGCCTGCGTGCTCGCTCCACCTCCGAGAGCATCCTCACGAACCCCTCCACCGCACGGGCATCCCGCCCGGCAACCGTGCCGGCGGCCTGCGGGGCGGCTCCCTGCAGTATGTTCCCCAGCAGGGCAGCTCCGGCCGGCTGAAGGTCCAGGCTGGCGGCGACCTCGGCCAGTCCCCGGCTGTATGTCCTTTCAGCCTGGGCCCGCTCGGCCTGGTAGTCCCGCTCGTACTCCTTCTTGACCGGGAAAGACGACAGCGCCCAGAGCAGAATCGAGACAGCCAGGATAAGAGTACCGGCTGTCCTCAGGAAAAGCCAGCCGCGGTCCCAAAGGTGGAGCAGGACGCTGCGGGCCATCGGCAGACGATACGGCGGGAGCTCCATCACGAACGGCATGGAGGAGCCTTTCAGCAGGGTCCTGCGCAGCAGCTTCGCAGCCAGGACCGCCAGGATTATTCCCGTTAAATAGATCATCCAGAGTACCGGCACCTGCCAGGCGCTCGGGAAAAAGGCGGGGATGATCAGGGTGTAGATCGTCAGACGGGCCCCGCAGCTCATCAGGGGCAGGATCAGGATGGTGGTCAAGCGGTCGCGGCGGTTCTCCAGGATCCGGGTGGCCATGATCCCCGGTACCGAGCAGCCGAAACCGATCAGCAGCGGGATGAAGCTCTTGCCGTGCAGACCGATCCTGTGCATCAGGTTGTCCATGATAAAAGCCGCCCGCGCCATGTAGCCGGTGTCCTCGAGTATGGTTATACCCAGGAACAGGAGCAGGATGTACGGCAGAAAGGCCAGCACGCTCCCGACCCCGCCGATCACTCCATCCTGCAGCAGGGACTTGAGCAGGCTCTCGGACTCCGGCTGCCAGAGCGAGCCGACCCACCCACCCAGCAGCTCGAAAAAGCTTTCGATCCAGCGCATGGGCAAGTTGCCCAGCCTGAATGTCAGGTAGAACACTCCGTACATCATCGCCAGCAGGATGGGAAGGCCCATCGCGCCGCTGGTCAGCACGTCGTCGATCCTGTCGGACATAGTGTGGCGGGCCTCGACCGTGGTCCGCACCGCTTCCTGGCAGGCGCCGGAGATAAAGCCGTACCGGCGGTCGGCCAGGATTATTTCCGCCGAGTCGCCGTACAGGCTCTCGATCCGTGCGGATGCCTCGGCGGCCGTGTCGCTGATCTGTTGATCTTTCACCTTTTTCAACACTTCGCGGTCGCGCTCCAGCAATTTTACCGCCAGCCAGCGGGCCCCGTACCGTCGGCAGAGGTCATCCTTGCGGGCCAGCAGGCGAAGAAGCTTCTCGAGCTGCTCCTCGATATCCACCCCGTAGTTTACCGCCACCCTGCGCAGCTTCTGCGGCTCCGTGGCCGCCTCGCGCACCGCTTCCAGCAGCTCTTTCATCCCCTCCTTCCTGTGCCCCACCGTGGGTACGATCCTCACCCCCAACAGCTCGGACAGCTTCTCGAGGTCGAACTCTATCCCCCGCGTCCTGGCCATGTCGGCCATGTTCAGCGCCAGCACCAGGTTTACTCCCAGCTCCATGAACTGGGTCGCCAGGTACAGGTTGCGCTCGATGTTCGAGGCATCGATCACGTCAACCACCACGTCCGGCCTCTGCTCCAGGATATGGTTGCGGGCCACCATCTCCTCCGCCGAATACGGGCTGAGGCTGTAAGTCCCGGGTAAATCAATCACCCGGAACCGCGTACCGTCGTGATCGAAGTCCCCCTCCTGGATTTCCACCGTAACGCCGGGATAGTTGGCCACACGCTGGCGAAAACCGGTCAGGTTATTGAAAATGGTAGTTTTACCGGAATTGGGATTGCCGGCCAGAGCCACCCTGATCTCTGTCCGCGAGGATTTGGTCTGGGTTTGCTGCAAATTCGGCACCGCTGCGGGATGACAAGACAGAGCTTTCAGGAAACCATGATTTTATGGGCCATGCCGCGGCCCAGGACCAGCCGTGTACCCTTGACCACCACGATGAAAGGCCCGGTCGATGAGCTCCTGAGAACCTCGATTTCCACCCCGGGGATCAGGCCCATGGCAGCCAGACGGGATCTCAGATTGAGGCCTCCCTCGACCGAAACCATCTTTACCACCTTGCCGGGTCCAATGTTGCTGAGAGTCATTTTATTCGCACCTTTATCCGTAAACAGGGTCAGACCGACCGAGATAAAACATCCCGGTCAATCAGTTTTCTTCTTGTTGGTACGCTCGTAGTAATGCTTGAAATCCTCGACCAGCCGGCGTCCCTCTCCCTTCCTGCCGGCGGACAGGTACTCCACGAAACTGATCAGCCGCTCCATTATCCCACGGGGCAGGGCGTGTTCCATCCTGCAGGCGCCCTTTTCGGCTTCCCTGGAGTCGGCGTCGAGTACGTCAACGAAAAAACGGCGCAGCACGTCGTGCCGGCGCACCACGTCGCCGGCCACCTCGCGCCCCTTCTCGGTCAGGGTAACCAGGTCATAAGGCGAGTAGTTGATCAGCTTGCGCCTGGCAAGCGCCTGCAGCGCCCCGGTAACCGAGGAGCCGGACACTTTCATCCTCCCGGCGATATCCTTGGCCCGCGCCGCCTGCTTGGCCTGTTCTATGTGGAAAATCGCTTCCAGGTAGTCTTCCAGACTGTCGCTCAGGGAAGAGCCGGGAGACATCTCGACCGCCGATGCAAAATTTTGCAATCCGAAAGAAAATTAGCCTCGCCTAATAAAATAAGCTTCACCGAAGAATTAGTCAAGGGAATATTATCCGTCCGGCAGGGTGCCCGCCCGGGCACGGCCGCCGGGAAACTTTCTGTCCCGGCCAAGATTTTTCTTGACCCCCGCCCCCGGCTTCCTTTAATTAGTTTCCTGGCCCCGGTGGAGTCCCTCCCGGGCCCCGGGCGGGCGGAGCACGGCGGCCGGAACAGCGGCTTATCCCGGGATCCAGCCACTTCAACCGCGGAAATCCCGACCGATGAAATCCAAAGCGTCATACACGTTATTTTTCCTGGCAGGGGTTTTTCTTATGGTTACTCCTGGATCTGGAGCGACAGAATCGAGTGGACCGGCCGGTTACGGCGTGCT
>JAFGTO010000042.1 GCA_016934095.1 Candidatus Glassiibacteriota bacterium | reverse complement strand
TGGAAGAACAGATCGGGCGGCGCAAAACCGAGCTGGTCGAGTTCGACCGGCGCGAGGAGGCGGTGCGCACGGCCCTGGACCAGGCGTTCGAAAGGCGCACCGGCCTGGAAGCCCGGCGGGTCAGCCACGAGCAGGACCTGGCCGCGCTCAAGGACCAGGCCCGGCAGCTCGAAGACAGTCTCAAGAGGGTCCGCAGCGAGCGGGAACAGGCCACCACGATCCGGCACCATTGCGAGCTGGAGCTCGAAAAGATAGCCAGCCGCAGGGAGCGGACCATCCAGCAGGTGGCGGACAATCACGGGATAGATCTCTGTGCCCTGCCGGAGGATTTCCCGCTGTTCCCCAACCCGGAGGATGAGAAGGAGAAGGACGAGGAAGCCTCTGCCGGGCTGGTCGAGGAGCTCCGCGAGCGGCTTCACAAACTGGGTCCGGTAAACCTGCTGGCCCTCGAGGATTACGAAAGGGAAAAGGAGCGGCTGGATTTCCTGCAATCCCAGCGGGATGACCTGGTCGCCGCCCGCGAGAGCTTGCTCCAACTGGTGGATGAAATCAATAAGACCGCCCGCCAGCGCTTCCTCGACACTTTCTCCAGGGTACAGGATAATTTCCAGGATATTTTCGGGGCCCTTTTCGAGGGCGGGCAGGCGCACGTGAGCCTGGTCGATGAGGAAGACCCGCTGGAGTCCCCGATCGAGGTGGCTGCCAGGCCCAGGGGCAAGAGGCTGCTGGGTCTCGGCCTGCTCTCCGGGGGCGAGAAAGCCCTGACCGCGCTGGCGCTGCTTTTCGCCATCTACTCGGTCAAACCCTCGCCCTTCTGTATCCTGGACGAAGTGGACGCCCCGCTGGACGATGCCAACATCGACCGCTTCCTCTCGATTATCCGCAGGTTCTCGGAGCACACGCAGTTCGTGATCGTGACCCACAATAAGCGTACCATGGAAGTGGCCGACTGCCTCTACGGAGTGACCATGCAGGAGGCCGGGGTCTCCAAGGTGGTTTCGGTGCGCCTTGACCAGGTGGATGACCAGGGGGGTTACCGGAACCAGGCGGAGGAACAGGTCAATGAATGATAAAGCCGAATCGAGATTCCAGCCGGAGAGGAATGCCTACAGGAAAAGGAAGCGCCTGGACTGCTTCACCAGCTTCTTCGGCGAGAGTGTCTGGGATGCCCTGGGTGTAGTGATGAAGGCCGAGAGCGCTAATAAATGCCAGGACTGCCCGGATGCCGACATCTGCTATCGCCTTTGCCTGCTGCGCCAGCTTGAGTCTGTCGTCGAAAATCAGCGTAAGATAATGGCCAGGCTCAATGTCCTTGAAAACCGCTAGCTCCTCCCGGCAGGCATTTTCACTGCCTGGGCCGGGTTTTCTCCTGATAATCGGCTGCTTTTCATCAGGGACAATCCACGCCTGGACCGGTGATTTTCTCCCCGGCTTGTATTCCCCTGCCATACCAGGCTGCAGTTGCGGCCCTTGTTTTATAACTAGCTGATAAATAATACATTACAATAATAATGTTGCATTGCCGGCGAAATTGTATTATTATTGTCAGAATTTTGGAGGGGCGTTGAATAAAGGCCTCAACGCCTAATGGTTAAATCTGTTGCGTCATGGGCTGTCAAGGGCAAGGCAAGCCGTTTCCAATGCGACTGTAAGATTTTAAATATGATATGCGATTAATGCTCTCTTGGCGCATGTTGTTGTCCCAGGAGTGGAAACGGCCCTTGATAGCCTTTATACCCGAAATCCTTGATAATTAGACATGCTGCTAAACCTGTAATCGCCGCCGGGACTTGTCTTGTCCAACATGCCGAAAGTAATCAAGGGTTTTACCGAGGAGACCCGGACGATCAGTTTCCCGGAAGCGATCGAGGAAGCCGGCCGCTGCTACCTGTGCCACGATGCGCCCTGCTGCAAAGCTTCGCCCACCGGCACGGATATTCCCGGTTTTATCTCCCGCATGCGCTCGAGGAACTTCAGGGGCGCTCTCCGGCTGGTCAGGGAAAGCAACTTTTTCCCCGGGATCACCTCCCGCGTTTCGCCGTATGACGAGCAGTGCGAAGAGGTATGCCTGCGCAGGAAGTACGGCGGACCGATCCGGATTTCCGAGCTGGAGCGCCTGCTGGCCGACTGCGATATCAAGGCCAAGAGACCTTACCTGCCGGCGGTACCGGAGAGTGTCGGCAAGACCGTGGCGATTGTCGGCAGCGGGCCCACCGGCCTGGCCGCCGCCGTAGAGCTGGTGCTCAGCGGCTGCAAGGTGATTATCTACGAGTCTTCCAGGATACCTGGCGGAGTGCTGACCAAGGGAGTCCCCAGCTACCTGATCAATGACCGGGTGATCGACCACGAGGTCGGCAGCGTGCTCAATCTCGGGGTGGACCTGGTTACCGGGATCAACGTGGGGGAGAACATAAACCTGGTCAGCCTGAAAAACAGCTACGATGCCATGCTGCTGGCTATCGGCATGGGTCGGGCCAGGCGGCTCGACGTGGCCAGCAGCAACAAGAGTGAGATTTTCACCGGCATCGAGATCCTCGAGTCGCTCAAGCTGAAAGAGAAACGCCTGCGGGTGGGCGACAAAGTGGTGGTTGTCGGCGGCGGCAACGTTTCACTGGATGTCGCCTCTTCGATGCGCAAACTGGATGTCGAGAGCGTTACTTTACTCTACCGTAAGGACCGCCAGCACATGCCGGTGTTTCAGAACCGCTACGATATTTGCCGCGACAGCGGGGTCAAGATCCTTTTCCGCGCCGTGCTGAAGCAGATTACCACCGGCCCCCAGGAAGCGATCAAAGAGGTGGTCTGCCTGAAAACCGAGCTCAAGGAGAGTGAGGACGGCAAGGTGGGCGCCGTGCCGGTAGAGGGCAGCGAGTTCGTGCTGCCGGCCGATACGGTGATCTTTTCCATCGGCCAGGAGGTTGACCGCATGCTGGTAGACCTCTTCAGCCTGGAAACCGGCGAGGACGGTAAGATCAAGGTCGACCCGGAGACAAACCGCACCAACGACCCTTTTATCTTCGCGGCCGGCAGTTGCGTGGAGCGCACCGATACCATCATCGAGGCAGTCGCCAAAGGGCGTGAAGCCGCCCGCAGGATCGTGAAACAGTTGCTGGGTTAAAGATTGGTTTTCGAGGCTTTCGCTCAAACTCTCAGGCAGGGTGTGTCATTGGAGATTAACCTGGGCACAAATTTCTGCGGTCTCTCGTTCCCCAACCCGTTCGTGGTGTCGCATCTGCCGCCTACCGGGGACCTCGAGATCATCAAGCAGTATTTTACCGCCGGCTGGGGTGCAGTGGTGCTGCAGCCGACCAGCCTGAACGGTGAGACCGGGCCGAAGACTGCAGGGGCATCCCGCCAGCGGATGCTCTATTACCGGGGGGTGGACTGCGAGGAAAAGCGCATGACGGACCTGGGCTGGATCGAAGTCCTGCAGCCGGTGGCCCTGGAAGTTACCGAGCGGATGATCGGCGAGCTCAAGGACCGTTTCAGCGACAGGAGGGTTATCGCCGGCATGGTCGGCTCCAACCGGGATGAATGGCTGAAAGTCTCCCGCCGGCTGAGCCAGGCCGGAGCTGACCTGATAGAATGCGATTTTTCCCGGGGGCCGCAAGATCTGGCAGTTGCCGAGGATTTGAAGCAGATGGAGAGGGCGGCCCGTTACGTGCGCGAGGGAGCGCGGAATACTCCGGTGATGATCAAGCTGCCGGGATCCCTCAAAGATCGCGCGGCGATTGTCGAGACCCTGAAAGATGCCGGCGCCGATTCATTGACTGTCTATTACGAGCCCAAGGGCATCCCGGGGATCAACCTGACCAATTTCGTGCCTTTTCCCAACGTGGGGCAGAAAAGCACGCTGTGCGTGATGGGAGGTGCGGCGACCAAGCCTTACACCCTGGGAATGCTCTCGGAGTGGGGTCGCATCGGCCAGGGCCTGCCGCTCTGCGTACAGGGCGGTGCTTACAACTGGCGTGATTCTGTGGAGTTCATCCTGATGGGAGCCTCGCTGCTGCAGTTTCACGGCGCCGTACTGCAGCGGGGGATAGGCCTGATCGACGAGCTGAAGAGCGGCGTAAACGATTACCTGGCGGAAAAAATGATCAGCTCGGTGGACAAGCTGGTGGGTAAAAGCCTGCCTTTCCTCACCGAGCCGGAACAGCTGCCACGGTCCGTCCGGGTGGTGGCGGCTGTCGATGATAAGCTCTGCACCCGCTGCGGGAACTGTTTCCGGGTCTGCTCCGGGCTCGGCTACCAGGCGATCAGCCTCAACAACCAGCGAAAACCCGCCATCGACAAGAAAAAGTGTGTGGGCGATGGGCTCTGTGTAGCGGCCTGCCCGGTTGTCGGCTGCATGAGCCTACGCCGGATCTCGAAATAACCTTCCCTGAAAACTGTCCCTGCGTTCCAGCTCAGCCTCGACTGCAGCCTGCGCCTCGTTTTTCGAGGCGCACCACCGCGGCCCCACCAGCTGCGCTCGCGGAGCCTCCGCGGCCAGGCGCAGCAAAACCATTTCCGCCGGGATTCGCTCCAGGAAATCACACGCCAGAGATGCATATTCCCCGAGCTCGAGCAAGGGGAACGGGCGCGCCGCGTATTCGGCCTCCAGCGGGCTTTTCTTCAGCACGTGGAGCGCGTGCAGCTTCACCCCGTCCACTCCCAACCTGCCGAGAAAACCGGCGGTGGCCAGCATCCGATCGGAGTCCTCCCCGGGCAGGCCCAGGATCACATGGGCGCAAACCTCGATTCCCCGTGCGTGGGCACGCTCCACTGCATCGGTGAACTCGGCCGTGCCGTGGCCCCTGTTGATGAGCTCGAGGGTCTCGGCACAGCTCGACTGCAGACCGTACTCGACCCAGGTCAGGTAATCCCGGCGGTAGGAGGCGATCAGGTCGAGTACGGGGTCCGGCACGCAGTCCGGCCGGGTGCCGATGAAGAGGCCGACTATCTCGGGGAATTTCCTGATATTGTCGTAGATGGTCCTCAGCCGGTCGACCGGGGCGTAAGTATTGGTGAATGCCTGGAAATAAGCGATGAACTTTTCCGCGCGGAACCTTTGACGGATGTGTTCGATGCCTGATTTCAACTGTTCTTTCACCGGCGCGACACCGCCGGAGCGTGTATTGAAACTGAAGCCCTCGTTGCAGCAGAAGATGCAGCCCGTGGTACCGATGGTCCCATCGCGGTTGGGACAGCTGAACCCGGCGTCGACTGAAATCTTATGCACCCGGCAGGAGAACTTGCTTTTCAGGTAGGAGCTGAAGCTGCGGTATCTTTTACCGTCCGGGCCGGGGAAAATATCCGGTTTGTTTTCCATGGTGAGCGGGTCTTGGGGAGAGATTTCAAATTCAGGGTATTCAGCAGACAGGCCCTGGAGGCCGGCATGAGCGCCGCCCGGGCTTCAGGTGGTTTTTTCGCCTGGGCGATCAGGCTGCGGGTGGCCCGGCTTCTTTTACGCCGCCCCTTCTCTCGGTTATCTCTGCATTGAGACCGAGGTTGAACAACAAGGTCCGCATGATAATCGCCTGGTCCATATTTTCGAAAGCCCCGACAAACAACCGGTAGCGGGATGACGCAGACGGGTCCGGCCTGATCGGGACGGAATAAGAGGGGATGTTGCTCTCGGCCAGGCGGCGGCGCTCGGAGTCGGCGGCCTCGGCCGAGGAGTATTCACCGACCAGCAGGGCGTATGGCGTCTGCCGGACAATAGCGCTCCCGGCGAATTTACCCAGGGTTTTCGCCGCCCTGGCCCGTGCGGTGTCCGCCGTGGCCTCCGAGGAATAGAAACCGAGGTAGAGACGGTTCCAGTCTCCCAGGCTGTCCAACTGCAATGGCACCACATAGGCATCTTTCAGCCCTTTTTCCGCGAGCTGGTCCCTGGCCCTGTTGGCCAGGTCCATGAAACGGAAAGAGCCGAGCTGGATCGAGTAGCTCAGCATGGGATATTTTCGCTTTTCGATCTCCTGCTGCGCCAGTTCCTCGGCTTTCTGAGCTTTTTCAGCCGCTATCCGCTCGTCTTCCTTGCTCATCACCTGTTCGGTGAGCGTGGCCGTAGGGATTCCCAGTAACCCGGCCAGGTCGGGAAAGTGGTCCCGGACCAGCCCGCTGACTATGCCCTGCTGCCAGACATAAAACATGCCTCCCATCAGCGAGAGGAAAATCACCAGAAGAACCAGCGGCCGGGCTTTTGACTTCTTCTTGGGTTTCTTCCTGCCGACCGGCTTGACTTCCTCCTCGCCTTCCAGGGTGCCCAGGTCGATATCCAGGTCGTCTTCCCCGAGGTCGCCCTCCTCGCCGAGCAGATCCTCCCCGGCAAGCTCTTCATCGGCTTCCTCGCCCGTATCTTCCAGCTCGACCAGCTCTTCGGTCGGCGGTTCTTCGGCGCCTTCCTCGAGCTCGGCGATATCCTGGTCTTCCAGGGTCTCGATCGTGGAATCCTCGTCTTCCGCCTCCACCGGCTCTTCGGCTTCAGCCTCTGCGGGTTCCGGCTCTGCTTCCCCGGCCGGCTCCAGCTCTTCCACGTCCAGTTCCGGGGCGGCCTCGTCTTCAAGGGCTTCTTCGCCCGCCGGCCCGGCCTCAGCCTCTGCGGGTTCCGGCTCTGCTTCCTCGATAGGCTCCAGCTCTTCCAAGTCCAACTCCGGGGCGGCCTCGGCTTCAGGGGCTTCTTCGCCCGCCGGCGCGGCCTCAGCCTCTGCGGGTTCCGGCTCCGCTTCCTCGAT
>JAFGTO010000338.1 GCA_016934095.1 Candidatus Glassiibacteriota bacterium | reverse complement strand
CCAAGATACAAGTTGGGCAGGTGGTCTCATTTTTACCTCCTACCCAAATATATATTACTATATGTTTGTTGTCAAATTGGTATAAGACCCCCCGCAGCAATCTGCGGGGGGTCTTCGGTAAGGTATTCTGATTATTTTTTATTCGCTCGCTAATTCCACGGCAAACCTTGGTGGCTGCGTTCGCCGGTCAATTTTATTAAACGTGCGCCCTTTTGCTACTACCGGCTAAGGAGCTCTGTGAGAATCCTGCTTTTCTCTGTAAAAATCCGGGTACTCCCGCTTGATGCATTCAGGACAGATACAATGGGTGATACTGTTTCCGAATTTCCGGTGAAGGTAGTCCTCGATATGTTCCCAGCCGCGGTCTTCGCCGAGGACTTTCTTGCAGCCGAAACAAATGGTCAGCATTTCCTGCCTGCCTTTGCCTGCGGACAGCTTGCCTCTGCGCTCTACTCCTTTTGTTCCAAGGCTCCGCTCTACCTCGGCCCGTTTAAGGGCGACCCTGACAGTCGATATGAGCGTGCTTTCGTTAAAAGGCTTGACTAAATATCCCAGAGGACCTGTCTTCTCGGCCCTCTCCATGACTTCTTCATCAGCGCAGGCGGTCAGGTAAACAACCGGAATACCGAACCTCGAGCGTAACTGCCCGGCCGCCTCGATACCATCCATCTCTCCTTCCAGAACGATATCCAGCAGCACCAGGTCCGGTTTCAGCTCTTCCGCTTTCCGGACAGCTTCTTGACCCTTGGAAACGACTGCGGCCACTCCATAACCCCGGCATTCCAACGTACTCCGTATATCAGCGGCCACTACGAATTCATCCTCCACCACCATGATCTGTGGGACTGACATATCAGCGCACCCTCCGTTAACAGAGCTTGTCTACCGGTCCGGGATCCGCCGTAACCTCAGTACTGAAAACTGCCGGAGCGTAATAAATCTAACCGTTTATCGTAAACCGGCAGACCTCTATCCCGGCACCAGGGATGGCTTCCGCCTTCGCTAATGGTTCAAAACGAATCTCTATTGAATAATCTATCATGTTTTTTGGTAATAATCAAGATATTTTTGTAATAAATCATTTTTTCTTTCGAGATTGTATATTTTTTTATTCTTAATGTGATGTCAAGGCAGGAGCATATAACGATAACGGATGGCCGGCTTACATCCAGGCGGCATGACAGGCAGGTATCTCCGGACTGCTGCAATCCGGGTTTTTTCTTCAGGCGGCGAAATATTAGTTGACAGGCTTTTCACCCGAATTATTCATAAAAATATCGCCTCGATTTTATAACTTCAAGCACCGGAACAGGTTTAAAAGTACATCATATCCCCGGGAAATGTATTTCCTCTCATTGGCTCGAGTTACACTGCAAGGCGATATTTTTACCTCCGGCTCGCCAGCTTTGCCCGATCGGCTGCGTCATCTGCGGCTCACTGGTTATCCGCTCGAGTTAGGCCTGCAGCTCTGCGCAGTTCTCGTTCCAGGCCGCGGACCTGGTCGCCGCCGCCGCGCAGAGAACCAATACCGCGGCTCTCAGGAAGCTTTGTCCATAGGACTGTTCTCCTTTCGGCATGAGGTTGAAGGGGCACGGTCTATTTGTCCAAGGGCACCAGTCTTACTTCCAGCAGCCCGTGGAGCGCATTGCTCGCCCAGAGCCGCTCGGCATCGTGCAGGTCTTCGGGATAGAGGATGCGCTCACGCACGCGCCATTGCCCGCTGCGTCTGAGCCATCTGCGGTACACCCCGGGCAGCAGCCCGGCCCTGACAGGCGGAGTGTAAAGCACCCCCCCGGACTCGGCATAGATGTTGGTGATGCTTCCCTCGGTAACCTGACCCCGAAGGTTGGTAAAAATGTAGTCGAACAGGCCGCGGCTGCGTGCCTGCTCGAGGGCCTTGTCATAGAGACGGCGATTGGTGGTCTTATGATACAGGAAGCGGTCGCCGGGGTCCGTGCTGCTGCCGTAAATTGCGACTCTCTGCACCCCTTTCAGCACGGATACGGGGGACCAGCTCACCTGCAGCTCTCCCCGGCGGTCCAGCCTCAGGCGCACGCGGTACAGCCGGCAGTCTCCTTTGCCCCCGAGGCTGTCGAGCTCAGCCTCCAGCAGCCGCCTGGCCGCCCGGCGGCTGAAAGGCCTGCTGAAATACCTGGCCGAATCCCGCAGGCGGTCGAGGTGCAATTCCAGCAGGGGTATCCCACTGCCGTCAAAAAGCATGGTCTCGAACAAGTCGAACTCCGGCCCGCGCCCCCTCTTTTTCAGCCCGGTCAGGAAAGAGGCTTTGAGCCCGCACTCATCGTACTCCCCGGCCGGGCTGCTGTCCGCCACCACCGCTCCCCCTACGCCCAGCACTCCCCGGCCGCCCTCCAGCTCCACCGTGCGGATCGCTACGTTGAAACAGGCCGAGCCATCCGGGGCCAGGCAACCCAGCGACCCGGTGTAAATACCCCGGGGGCCGGCCTCCAGCCCGGACAAGATCTCCATGGTGCGCAGCTTGGGGGCGCCGGTCACCGAGCCGCTGGGGAAGGCGGCCTTGATCAGGGCAGCGAAACCCACGCCCTGTTTCAGCCTGCCGGCCACAGTAGAGGTCATCTGCAGCAGGGTGTCGTAACGCTCGACCTCGAACATCGCCGGCACGGCCACCGAGCCGGTGCGGCACACCTGGCCCAGGTCGTTGCGCAGCAGGTCGACTATCATCAGGTTCTCGGCCCGGTTCTTGGCATCCGTGCGCAGGGCCCGGGCATTCCGGGAATCCTGTCCCGGGGTCAGCCCGCGGGCGGCGGTGCCTTTCATCGGCCGGGTGATCAGGTTTCTCTGCGGGTCAAGGCGGAAAAAAAGCTCGGGCGACAGGCAGAGTACCCAGCGGCCGCCCTCCCGCAGCAGCCCCGAGTAGGGCACTCCCTGAGACTCGCGCAGGGACCGGTAGAAAGCCACCGGGCACCCGTGGAAGTCGAACCGGTAGCGCGTGGTGTAGTTGAGCTGGTAGGTCTCACCCAGCCTGATATACTCTTTCGCCCTCTGTACATTGCGTAGAAAATCGCACCTGCCGGTCTCCATCCTCACCCCTCTCACCTCCCAGCCGCCCGCACGGCCCGTAACCTCCGGCAGCCTGGAATCCCAGCACCCGGTACGGTGGTCGAATACGTACGGCCGGTCAAAGACCCCGAGCCAGAGGAGCCTGTCCGCCCCGGCCGGGGCGCAGGACGAAAGCCGCTCCTCCAGGGCGTAACCCATCTCGTAGGAGAGCGTCCCTGCAACCCAGTGCCCCCGCCGGGCCTCGAGCTGCGCCTGTTCAAGTGCAGCCGGCACCTCGCTGCACCCATCCGCCCGGATCACCCTGGCAGGCCGCAGGAAAAGGCTGCTCCGTGTGTTGTCCCCATCCGGGCGGGAGGTGTCGAGCAGGACATAAGTCTCTTCCGCAGCCAGCAGGGGCTCGAGCTCTGCGATGGGTAGCTGATGATACATCCTGCTCTTCTCCCGGACAGTCGTTAGGCTGAAGTTATGCATTGAATACTCCCCCGCGGCAAGCAGCGGGGAATGCGCCCGGGCGGTCAATCGCTCCCGGAGCTGCTAAGATACCATAAAACCGTCCTGATTCAAGGCCCATCTGACCGGCCGCTCTCCCTGGTGCAGTCAAACCCGGGACATAGGCTTCCCAAATCCGGAGTAAGGTTATATTTTGTTTCTTTCCCCCGGCTCGTTCCTCCCCTGGACCGCACGAGAGACCTGGTCAAGCGAGGCCGCAAGATATGGATTACCCTGTGCTGAAAACAGTCTCCGCCCCGGACTACCTGGTGATCGCCGCCTACCTGGCGACCCTGGTCTGGATCGGGAAGTATTTTTCCGGGTACAACCGGAACATCCAGGATTTTTTCAAGGGGGGCGGCAAGCTTCCCTGGTGGGTCGGGGGGATCAGCGCTTTCATGGCCGGGTTCAGCGCCTGGATTTTCACCGGCGGCGCCGGCGTGGTCTACGAGAACGGCCTGCTCGGGACCCTTTTCCTCTGCACCGGGATCCTGGCTACCTTCATCGCCTGGCTGTTTTTTGCCAAGAGGTGGCGCCGTACCCGGGTCACCACCATGTTCGAGTTCGTCAGCGCCCGCTTCAACCTGCCCACCCAGCAGGTGCTCTCGTGGGCCTACCTGCCGATAAACCTGTTCTACTGCAGCGCGGTCCTGCTTTCGCTGAGCATCTTCGTGACTGCCGCGCTGGGGATAGGCGATATCAGCACCCGGGCCCTGGGCCTGCCGCTCGATTTCACCCTCACCGGGGTGCAGGCGACCATCCTGGTGGCCGGGGCGATAATCCTGGCCTACTGCTATTTCGGCGGGCTGCTGGCGGTGACCAGCTGCGACGTGCTGTCTTTCCTGGTGATTGTCCCGATTGCCGTGCTGATCGTGCCGCTGATGGTTGTCAAGCTCGGGTCGGTGGGAAAGCTTTTCACCACTCCCGCCGGTTTCCAGGTGCCTGCAGAGCAGAGCATTTTCGGCGAGCCGATCACTTTTTTCTTCGTGCTGATCTGGCTCACCAGCGGCATCCACAGCTACACCACCAACCCGATCGTGCAACGCTACTGGAGCGTGCGCGATGAAACCCAGGCCCGCAAGGTGGCCCTGCTCTGCATGTGGCTGTTCATCTTCGGGGTGCTGGTCTGGTCGGTCCCTCCCCTGGCCGTGCGCCACCTGTTCCCGGACCTGACCTCGCTGTACGGCTCTCTCAAAGCCCCGGCCGAGGGGGCCTATGTCAGCGCCTGCCTGGCGGTGCTGCCCCACGGGATGATCGGGGTGATGTTCGCCGCCATCTTCGCGGCCAGCATGAGCTCGATCGACTCCACCCTGAATTTCATCTCGGGTATTTTCACCAACGACATCTATCGCAAGGTGATCAGGAAGGATGCCGATGAGCGGCATCTGCTGAGAGTGGGCAGGCTCTCCACCCTGGTGATCGGCCTGACCGCCATGGGCCTGAGCCTGGTGATGAGCGGCCACGGAGGGGCTTTCTCCTGGATGATCCGCTTCGATGAGATCGCCACCACTCCCATCGTGGTGCCGCTGGTGCTGGGCCTGCTGTTCCCCCGCTGCGGCAGCATGGCCGCGATAATCACTTTTTTTGCCGGGCTTTCCTGGAATGTTACCGGGGTGATTTTCCTGCAGCTCGAGTACAAGCCGGTCATGCTGGTGAGCTTCATCCTGACCTATCTCACCTTTATCTCCAGCGCCTGGCTGATCAGGGACCGCAGGGACAAGGCCGAATCGATCAGGCGCTTTTTCGAGCTGCTGGACACCCCGGTGGACCCGGACAGGGAGCTCGGCGAGGCGGGGATCGACAGGTTGTCCATGCTGCGCTTCATCGGCAAGCTGGCCGCCGGCACGGGCACAGTCATCTGCCTGATGGCCCTGATCGGCCAGCCGCTGGGAGACCGGCTGATCAACCTCGCCGGCGGGGCCGTGGTGCTGGCCCTGGGCTGGCTGATGGTCCGGGCGGACAGGAAAATCCAGGCCGCGAAACCGCCTGCCGCCGGGAACTGAGACGGCCCGGGGCCGGGGAATGCCGTGCCGGAACAGTGTAAGGACTTGCCTGATACGGATTAAGAAGTTATATTTACCATCCCCAAGCGAGAAACAGCCCCTATAGCTCAGGCGGATAGAGCAGCGGTTTCCTAAACCGCGTGCCGGGTGTTCGAGTCACCCTAGGGGCACCATGATAAGAGACGCCGCATCCCTGACGCAGGAACAATCGAGGGTGCGGCGTTTTATTTGGAAAAGCAGAACAGAGGTTCCCGTACCGCAAGATTCTGGAATAATAGCCACAGCAACAGAATTTCTACAGAAAGGAGTTCTGGAAGTAAGATCTTTTCGTAAATCCGATTGCAATAAAGAAATTCTTGGAAATTGACTGCCCCCGCGGCAAGCCGCGAGGAATTCTTTTCGATTAAAATTTGCCAAGAATATCTGGATTCGAGAGATTACAGGCAGACAAACGGCAGAGCAGTGACACCGGAACCAAGCGGGAGAGTAATATCACCGGGGTGAACCACGTAGCCTGGAGCTGCTTTTTCGCCAAGGTCCTGTTGGAAAGCCCTGATCGAGGCAGCCATAGCAGGACGAGGGGTGGCGGAGAGTTTTATCTCGATAGGCACAAGCCTGCCTGAGATTTCCGCAATGATGTCTACTTCTGTTCCCGCTGAAGTTCTCCAGAAATATACCTGAGGATCAATACCTCGATGGATGAGAGCCTTGAAGACCTCCAGAAGCACGGCGGTTTCCATGATCGATCCGCCCATTGGCCCGGAAGCGGCATGTGCCGGGTCTTTCAGCCCGCAGAGATAGCAGAGTGTGCCCAGGTCTGTGAAATAAACTTTCGGTGTTTTTACCAGCCTTTTACCGACATTGGCGTAATAAGGCCGAAGAACAATAATCTGGTAAGTGGCCTCCAGCACCGAGAGCCAGGCCTTGACCGTGTTGACCGAAAGGCCGAGATCACGCGCCAGCTCGCTTAGGCTGAGAAGCTGGGCATTCCGGGCCGCCAATGCCCTGAGGAAATACTGGAATTGTGAAAGGTCACCCACCTGGCGAAGGGAGCGGACGTCCCGCTCCAGGT
Organism: Candidatus Glassiibacteriota bacterium; assembly: GCA_016934095.1. Classification (GTDB taxonomy): domain Bacteria; phylum Gemmatimonadota; class Glassbacteria; order GWA2-58-10; family GWA2-58-10; genus JAFGTO01. The sequence continues at coordinate 581 of JAFGTO010000338.1, read as the reverse complement.
AAGTCTGAACATATGAGGCATGCCAGAGGCTGATATCTCGCCGGGGATGAGTTGACAGTTCGGGGTAGCCACCCCGCAGGAAACTTTTCCAGAGTTGAAGTGGGGAGGTTCGGTTTACCGCCGATAAATCCTGATCGGACTCCCAGGGCATAGGCGCCAGGGGCCTGCTTTCGGCTTCGCGCCTTGAAAGCGGAAGAAGGCGGAGAATCGCCGCCCGTCCTGCCAATGACTCGGTCACCTGCTGCATCAGGAGCAGGTTCTGCGAACCGGTCAGGAGGAAACGTCCGGTGGAATCCCGGTCGGAATCGATCATCTCCTTGATGTATGGAAGAAGGTCCGGCGCGTATTGCACCTCATCGAAGATCACCGGAGGCGGAAACATTTCAAGAAAACCGCGCGGGTCTGCAGATGCGGCAGCCCTGATATCCGGGGGTTCGAGCGAGACATACCGGCAGCGCTCACCGAATATACGCAGCAGGGTGGTGGTTTTCCCGGACTGACGGGGGCCGGTGAGCACGACCGCCGGGAACTCGGCGGCGGCCTTTGTCAGCACCGGCTCAATTGACCGGCTGATATAGTTT
>JAFGTO010000337.1 GCA_016934095.1 Candidatus Glassiibacteriota bacterium | reverse complement strand
GTCGAGCTGCCTGCGGCCCAGGATTTTCTCATAGGGCTGGTGAAAGCCGGTGGCGTGCCGGACCAGCCTGAGCACAGCCTCACCGCCTTCCAGGCCGAAAAAGTAATAGCAGCGGTCGTTGCGGTAACGGAAGACCACCCCGGAGCGGCCGGAGCCGCTTTCCGGAGAGAAACGGACCTGCAGGGTGTAGTCGGCCCAGAGGGTATCTCCGGCAATCACCATGGGGTGGGTGTGTTTCATCTGCTTGTTCTCGAAAGTCTGGGCCAGCACCTGATCGCCGTTTTCTTCCAGGACCCGCCAGGCCCGCTGGGCGCCGTGCTCCCAGGTGAAGCAGCTCACCGCCCAGTTGCCCCTGGGTGCCGCTTCGGGAAGGTAGTGGTACTCGGTGTGCGGCCCCACCGGGGCCGAGAACATGCCGGGGTCCAAGCCGCTGAAATCATCCTCCAGCAGGACCGCCTGCTGCTGATGAGCGGCCGTGCAGCCAGCCAACAGCGCCGCGATCAAGATGCATACGAGGTTAAACCCTGTTATCCCGCCTGTTTTCGCCATCTCCGCTCCTGTGTGATAGTCCTGACATGTCCGCCTGAAAGCCTCATGTAGAGCTGTATCTTTATCTAACCCAATTTTTACCCGGCGCACCAACCCGAAAGAGCACGTTGCAGTCTCCGTGCCCTTTCGGTGATAAAACGGCTGAAATCAAGAGCCTGCGCGCTCCAGCAGGCGGCTGATCAGGCGGGTGAGCTTAGGCTCGGCCTCGCCCGCCGCCTTGATGATCTGGCTGATGTCCGCAGGCTCCAGGGCATCCGGCAGGCAGAAGTCGGTGATGATCGAAACCCCCAGGACCCGCATCCCGGAGTGGACCGCCACTATGACCTCGGGTACGGTGCTCATCCCCACCACGTCCGCACCGATGCCGCGCAGGAAGCGGTACTCGGCCCGGGTCTCCAGGTTAGGCCCGGGGACCGCCACGTAGACTCCTTTGCGCAGCACTATCCCCTCCTCCAGGGCGATCCTCTCGGCCAGGGCGATAAGCTCATGGCTGTAAGGCTCCGACATATCCGGGAAACGGGGGCCCAGGCTGTCGGGGTTCGGGCCGATCAGGGGGTTGCCGCCCAGCAGGTTGATATGGTCCTCGATAACCATCAGGTCGCCCCTGTCCCACAGCGGGTTCATGCCCCCGCAGGCATTGGAGACCACCAGCGTATCCGCACCCAGGGCTTTCATCACCCGCACCGGGAAAGTGATCTGCTGCATGGAGTAGCCCTCGTAGAAGTGGAAACGTCCCTGCATGGCAGCCACCGGCCTGCCGGAGAGCTCGCCCAGCAGCAGGCGGCCCGAGTGGGTCTCCACCGTGGAGGAAACGAAATGCGGGATCTCCGGGTACTGGATCTCGCAGCGCAGGTCCATTTTCGAGACCAGTGCGCCCAGGCCGGTGCCCAGGATAATGCCGAACTCCGGCTCGAGGTCGCAGCGGCTGCGGATCAGCTCTCTTGCCTCTCCGACCATCTTGACCAGATCGCTCATCTATTGTTTACCTCGTCTATTGATAATAAAGCAATTAGATCATAAAATATAACAATTTACTTTAAGCTGCGGAGCGCAGGCTATTTCTTCGATGCAGGGTCGTCTTCCCCCCCGGCGGGATCCTCGCCGTCAGACCCTTCCTCCCAGAAAAGCTTCGGGTTTTCCTGGTTCCCGGGATCCCCGGCCTCGCCTTCCCCTGCAGCAGCAGAAGCCTCTTTTTCGCTCTGATCTCCTGCGGCTTTAGAGCGTTTCCCCCCCTTTTCTTTCTTCGCTCCCTTGGAAGCAGCCTCATCCAGCATCTCTCCCAGCTCCCCGGATACCGCCTCGGCCGTGGAGGCCTCTTCGACAGCCTCCGGCTGCTCCTGCTGCGGCTGCTCTTCAGCCTTGGCGGTCTCGCCTTCATCCTGGTCCGCATCTTCCGTCTCTGCTGCCGGGACCTGCCCGTAAAGGTCCTCATCAGGGCCGGCTTCGCCTGTATCGCCGTAAGCGGTCCTGGCTATCTCGCGGAGCTTCTCTTCCTCCTCTTTTTCCTCCTGCAGCAGTTTCCACTGGCTGGCCACCAGGGAACGCAGCCGCAGCAGGTAGGCCTGTTTCTGGTGTTCCAGCTCCTCGATCTCGAGTTTCAGCTCCATCAGGCGCGCCCGGGCGCCCGCCAGCATTTTTTCCGCCTCGACCTCGGCCCTGGAGGTAATCAGCTCAGCTTCGCGCTGGGCCGCCTGCCTGGCCGAATCACCGGCCTTCTGTGCCAGGATCAGGGTCTCGTTAAGGGTGTTCTCCAGGTTCTGGTAGCTCCGTGTCTTTTCCTCGAGGGCCGCTTTCCTGTCTTTCAGCTCCTTGTTTTCCCGGATCAGCTCTTCCAGTGCCTCCGCGGCCGAGGACAGCACGGCCCGGACCTCATCCGGGCTGAAACCCCTGAGAGAGCGCTTGAAATCCGGTTTCCTCAATTCGAGTGGAGTGATATTCACGGTTTACCCCCTGGTTATGTTTCTCGGTTGATAAGCAGTCGGGGAACAAGATAAGTTGTCAAGGCACGGAATGCGCCGGTTGCTGCTGATTACGGGGTATATTATAGCGCACCCCGGCACCATGTTCCGGACAAAGAGTTTAAAACCCGCATGAGCCGAATATCGCTGTGCCGACACGGACCATGTTGGACCCCTCGGCAATGGCTGTCTCGAAGTCCGCACTCATGCCCATGGAGAGGACCTCCATCCGGCAGTTGCCCGGCGGGCCGGCGGCGTAGCGCTCGAAGAGCCCCCGCAGGAGCTTAAAGCTCTTTATGATCCCGGCCTGGTCCCCGGTCAGCGGGCCGATCGTCATCAGGCCCAGCACATCCAGATGTTCCAGCCCGGAAACCACCTCGAGCAGGCTGTCGCAGGCATCCGGCTCCACTCCGAACTTGGTGGACTCGCCGGAGGTGTTGACCTGCACCAGTGTCTTCACCCGCACGCCGGCATCCCCGGCGTGCCTGTCCAGGGCGCGGGCCAGGCGCTCCGAATCCAGCGACTGGATCATCTCGAACAGTCCCAGCACCCGGGCCGCCTTGTTCCGCTGGAGGTGGCCGATAAAGTGCCGGGTGGCCGGGGTGGTGAGCCTGGGTAGTTTTTCCGCAGCCTCCTGTAACCGGTTCTCGCCGATATCCGTAAGCCCCGCCCGGACAGCCTCCTCGACCTCGGCCACAGTACGGTTCTTGGTCACTCCCACCAGGGCCACGCTGCCCTGGGGCAGGCCTGCTTCGAGCTCGGCGGCACGGATACGGTCAAGCACCCGGGCCAGGTTTTCGGCGATTGGGGAACCCAATTCTTTTCTCCTTAAACGATTAATACTAAGAAGCCAGGCGTTAAAAAGCAAGGCGGGAGTATAACCGGGCCCGCGGGGCGGGCAGCCGGATCAGTGCAATCCAGGCTCGACATGTTCCAGCAGGAATTCCAGGAAGTCTTTCCCGTAGCGGGCCAGGTAGTAGACTGCGGCCTGCTGCCGCTCCTGGGGGAGACCCCCGGGCC
>JAFGTO010000336.1 GCA_016934095.1 Candidatus Glassiibacteriota bacterium | reverse complement strand
CGGTGCTTTTTCTCGTCAAGCGGCCCCCCTGTTCTGCCGGCGGGTAGTCGATGTGATCGCGGGCCTGGGCGACGAGCGGCCGATCACCGGGGAGCAGGAAGAGGCTCCGCAGTGACTGGTTTTCCGCCGGGTTTGACAGCCACCGCCCGAATGGATACAATTAAGGAAAAGAGAAAAACGGCCGCGCGCCTTTGCTCGTTTTCCTTACCTGGGAACAGTCCCGGATGGAAAAGCAATCGAAGAGACGGTTTATCAAGACCTGCCTCTACCTGGCGGGCTCCGGCATGTTCTCCGCAGCCGCCTGGCTTTGGGCCGGCTGCAGGAGCAGGGCCGGGGGCCCGGACGGCGGCGATAAGGACTTCGAGCCTGCTTATCTCGGCCTGCACCGCAGCGGGGAGCTGAAAAAAAGGGCGCAGGCACTCCGGGGCCTGATGGAAAGCTGCGAGCTGTGCCCCAGGCTCTGCGGCGCCGCCCGCCTCGACGGTGAAAGGGGCTTCTGCGGGGCCTCGGCCCAACTCGAGATCTCGGCCAGCCACCCGCATTTCGGCGAGGAAAGGTCCCTGGTCGGCACCGGAGGCTCCGGCACGGTCTTCCTGACCAACTGCAGCCTCAGGTGCGTTTTCTGCATAAACTGGGAGATCAGCCAGGGGGGCAGGGGAACGCCCCGCAGCGCCGAGGAGCTGGCCGGGATGATGCTCGAGCTGCAGGGAACAGGCTGCCACAATATCAATCTGGTCACCCCCACCCACTACTCGCCGCAGATCCTGCTGGCGGTCGATCTGGCCGCCGCTAAAGGACTGAGGGTCCCCCTGGTCTACAATACCTGCGGGTGGGAGCGCCTGGAAGTGCTGGAGAAGCTGGACGGCATAGTGGACATCTACCTGCCGGACTTCAAGTACGCGGACAGCGAAATGGCGGCGAAATACTCCTCCGGGGCGGACACTTACCCGGAGGTTACCCAAAGGGCCCTGCTCGAAATGCACCGTCAGGTGGGAGTGGCCCGGCCGGCACGGGACGGCCTGATGTACCGCGGGCTGATGATCCGCCACCTGGTGATGCCCGAAGGGGTGAGCGGCACCGGCAAAGTGATCGACTGGATCGCCGCCAACCTTCCCAGGGACACTTACATCAACCTGATGTCCCAGTACCGGCCGGCGTACAAGGCATCCAAGTACCCCGAAATCTCCCGCAGGCTCACCCGCAGCGAATACAGCGAGGCGGTAAGCCTGGCCAGGCAGGCCGGCCTGACTAACCTGGATATCCAGGGTTACCGCTTCTTCTAAGGTGGATTATTCAAAAAAATGGAATTTGTCCGGTTCGTTGTAGGAGCGCACCCGGTGTGTGCGCCCTTTGGTCAATTAATGTTCTTAATAAGCGGGCAGACACGGGGGTCTGCCCCTATGAGTGTTATATTGATATATGAGATTAAACCGGGCTGATAAATCAGTACCACATCCACAGGGGAAACCATGGCCGGGAAAAACGAGGAAAAGACAGAAATGACCAGCCTGCTGGTCAATGCGATAGCAAACACGATCAACGACTATGCGGTCAGGCACCCAGCCACCGGCCTGACCGTACAGGACATCCGCGAGGTCCTGGTAAAAATCCTCGACTACCTCGACATCTCCGAAATCACCGGCTACGGGCCCTGGAAGAAATAGGCGGGAGGCCCTTTCCCCGCGAACCCTCACATCTTCTCGAACCTATTTCGGCAGGAGTACTCGACCGAGGTGTCTGCTGCGGCCAGGCCTTTTTTTATCAGGTGGGCGTTGATAAATGTCCGGTTCTTCAGGTAAAGGTAGCAGAAAAGGTTGCCCTGGTCATCGTGCCGCATCGTATCGAACTTCAGGAAGACCTGCCGGCCTGCGGTCGTCTGCCGGATGAAATCCGCCGCTTCCCTTTCCTTTCCCGGCAGCACCCTGACTCCCAGCAGCCTTATCCTCGACCCGTCATCCAGGTCCAGGACTTCCGGGGAAACAACCTCGCGCACCCTGAAATATTCCTCCCTGCCCGCATCCGGGCTACCCACCCTGGAGCCGAAGCGGAATTTCCTGGGGTCCACCCTCTTGTCGAACTTAACCAGGTCCCTGAAGATATAGGGCAGTTTTTTCAGGGCCTTTTCGTGATCTTCATGCCTCGCCTCCTGCCTGACAACCTCGAAATCATAATCCTCGAAAAGAAGATTCCGGTTGATCCCGAGTTTCTCCTCGATTACCGGCAGGAACTCCCCGTTGACCTCATAGCCCACCGAGCTCCTGCCCTGGTGCATGGCTGCCAGGCAGGTGGTGCCGCTGCCCAGGAACGGGTCCAGTACCGTGTCGCCGGCAAAAGTGAACATCCTGATCAGCCTGCGGGGCAGCTCCTCGGGGAACATCGCCAGGTGCTTTTTCTGCTTCTCGCCGGGGAAATTCCAGTGGCCGGAGAAATACTCGTTCCATTCCCTGCTGGAGAGCTTCGAGCTCTCTTTGACCTCCTCGGCGACCTGCGGCGGCCTGCCCGGTTTCCTGAAAACCAGGATGAACTCGTAGTCTATCTTGAGGATCCCGTTGCGCGGGTAAGGATAGGAGCCCATGACCGTGGCCCCGCCCGTGGTGTTGGTGGTGGTTACTTTCTGCCAGATCACCGCGCCCATGTAGTCGAAACCCACGGTCTCGCAGAACCTGATAACCTCCGTGCGGATGGGTATCACCTTGTACCTGCCGTAATACACCGAGCGGGCGAACTGGTCGCCGAGGTTGATGCACAGCCGGCAGCCCCGGTGCAGCACCCGCAGGCATTCGTGCCAGACCAGGTTGAGGCTGTTGATGTAGTCCTGGTAGCTGTGGTGAAACCCGATCTGGCCGCTGCCGCCGTAGTCCTTGAGCTGCCAGTAGGGCGGCGAGGTCACCACCAGGTGCACGGATTCATCCGCCACTTCCTGCATGGCCCTCGAGTCGCCGATGACTATTTTATGGCTGGTTTTCTGCAAGGCTCTCCTGGCTCCTTTCCGGCAGTTATTTCCCGGGTCGGGAAGCCTTACGGTTTATTCCGGTCAACCGCCGTACTTGTTCCCGAACCTCTCCAGTTCCTGAGCCACGCGCTCGCTGGTGGCGAAAAGGTACAGCGGGTAGAGCCGGAGGAAACGCTCCTCGATGCGGCCGACAATTTCCGTGCCCAGCCGGACAGCCTCGGCGGCCGGCACCATCTCCGCCAGGTAGAAATACTTGCGCTGGGCCCACTGGCGGGCCAGGGCGGGGAGCCCGGGGACGCGCTCTTTCTTGTAGCTCTCGCTGCGCAGCCAGAGGCCGCCGAAGTTGTCGTTCCGCTCGAGGTAGCTCTCGAAGAGCCCGGGGGCCGCGGCGATATTGGCCTCGAAGCGGGCACGCCAATCAGTCATCGAGGCTCCCAGCCAGGTGCCGATGTAGCACTCGGCCGCCTTGAGCCCCACCGCGAAACCGGGCGCCTTGGTGCGGCCGTACGCGGCCGGGAAAAAGAGCACGTCGATCGACTCGCGGAAAAGGCTCTTGTCCCTGGTGAAACGGATGTCGCGGAAAATGCGGCCCAGGCAGCGGCCTGTTTTCGGGTCGGTCTCCAGGTCCGGGTCAAGCTCCTCGAGGAAAGGAGCCATTGCGCCGCACAGCGACTGCAGCTCGCCCTTGAGCGTTTCCCAGTCCGCCCGGTGCCGCTCGAACCAGGCCCGGTCGTTGTTGTCTTTCAGCCCCTGCATGAACCCGAAAGACCGGGCGCCGAACCCTCTGAACTCCTGCATGTTACCCACTCCGCAGATCAAGCCCTCCCGGACACCGGCACCGGACAACGACTGTCGCAGGCCCGGAACGGGTAAGAGTGAAGCCGGAACGCCTCCCGGTTGCCTTCCACCGCTTAATAAACTAAATTGCT
>JAFGTO010000335.1 GCA_016934095.1 Candidatus Glassiibacteriota bacterium | reverse complement strand
CATCTTTACCCCGACCGTATCCGCTGGAGAAACGAAGTGCCTGACAGCGTCCACGGCGCTTTTTTCGCCGGTGAGCGCAGTCAGGGCTTCGCTCAGGAGACTGTCCATAACCTTCGGCTCCTGCTGCCCCTCGGCGCTCATGGCTTCCGCTTTGCGAGCCAGCACCACCTTGGCGCGCTTTCCTCCAGACTCCTGGCTCACTCCTGATTCGGGCAGGCCCAACCCGAGTCCGAGGGCTCCCAGGGTGCCGGCCCTGAGAAAATCTTTGCGAGTTAATTTAGGGGATTTGGTGTCCTCGGGCATTACGCCTCCACGGAATAGTACGGTAATAGCCTTTTATCTCGCCTGCAGCCGTGAGTACGGACTAGCGGACTTCCCAGACTCCGGCCTCCAGCCAGACCGGCCAGTCGCCGGCCGCTTTGCCGAAAACCAGCAGCAGCTCTCGGCCGCTTCTGCCGATATGAGTCAGTGCTCTGCCTTGATCCGATGGCAGGCGGGGTTTGTTTTTCAGCAGGTTGTCAAATCCCCTGGAACAGCTTTTCTCATCATTGTAACAGACCAGTACGACCCGGACCACAGCCTCCGGGAAGCGAGGGTCAGGCTGGTATTCAGCGCTCACCGCTTCGACCCGGGGCCCCAGGCCCAGGATATTTTCCTCACCCAGATATATCAGGCTGTTGAGAGAATTCTGGGTATGGAAGTAGACCAGGCTCTGGTGGATCAATCCTTTCGAGGGCAGGCGGCCGGCCAGCTCCGGGACATCATCTTTCGCAGGCGGGGGCAGGGCGGAGGAAATAAGCCTACCGAACTCGATCAGTTCGGGCTTAAGGTTTCCGGCCAGGTCGACATCGAGGACCCGCACGAAAAATTCACCCTGGCAGAACTGGAGCAGGTACTCTCCCAGGGCGGCTTCCGCTCCGAGTGAGCCGGGGTTTTCACCGGCCCGGTCCGAGGAGAAAATACCGTAGGCGTTGGCCGGGACATCCATGCGGTACAGCTCTACAATGATACGGGATTCCCCCCGGGTGCCGCCAAGGTACTCACGCATGTAAAATTCACGGAAACCATAGCCCAGGTAACGCTCGGCGCCTCCGTTGATGTATTCATGCAGGTTCCCGGCTGTATAGCGGCCCTGGTAGGCGCCCGGGCTCCAGAGCGCCGGAGCTTTTATCAGGGATTCGAGCTTCACGTTTGCTAGAGTTCCAGACATACCTGCTCCCGCAGCAACACAAACCCCGGTGAACAGCACGGCAAGAAAAGACAAGCCTCTGCTGTAATGATTAAATAATGGATAAAAGGCATTGGATAATGAAGGTGTAATTTGCCCTTTGCCGCAGTAAAAAATTACCATTCCCTTTGTCGGTAAAAAAATTAACCTTCCATTTATCTTAATTGTAAAGTTTTAGCCGGCTGCAGTCAAGTAATTTAATAATGGTACAAACCTTGCAGTACTTTATTATTCAGGAAAATGCTCACCATGGAGCGGTCTCATGACCTCCAGGACGTTTACAATCAAAGCACCCAAGGTATGCCAGGTGTGCAAACACAAAGACCTGATCTATATCGGCAAACAGCAGATAGATAAGGACGGCAAGGAGTTCCTGGCTTTATTCAACTGCAATGTTTGCCATTCCACTATCTCGTTGCGCACGAGAGAACAGAAAAGCGGCGTCTTTCACCGGGCACGGAAATCCTGAGGCCTTCTGCTGCAAGAGTCGCTTTATCTCCGCTCTCCCGGACATGTTCCCGCAATAACGCCGCTGTTTCCTCTTTTCCCGGTTATGCGCATTCTCCAGCCAGCGGATCCGCCGCTCCGAGATCCATCGAGTGTCCGCCGAAAATAAAGTCAATGCGGGAAGCTGGCGATGAAATAGGCGACAGGGTCGATTTTTCCCTTGATCCAACGCGTATTGCCTGTTATATTGGCAGACCCATATACCTGAGAATTGTTCCGGTTCCAATACGGTTCAACATCTTCCGGACAAGAGGTTCCATCCAAACAAGCTTCGTTCGATCTGGCCTGCGCCGTTAGCTCAACTGGCAGAGCAACTGACTCTTAATCAGTAGGTTCGGGGTTCGATTCCCTGACGGCGCACCATTTACTTTCCAGAGCTTTTACAAGCATGTGGAGAAATACAAATTTCCAGGGAATATGGCTGTCAAGGGCCGTTTCCACTGCTTGGACAACAACATGCGGCAAGAAATCATTAATCGCATAAAGTCGATATTTTATTGTTACAGTGGAAACGGCTCGCCTTGCCCTTGACAGCCCATGATGCAACAGCTTTTCCCACCGGGCGTTGAGGTCTTTTTTCAACGCCCCCTTCAGCGGCATATTAATGATTGCGCGCAGTCGCGCCGCCGGTTTAAATTATTAAGCGACCGGTTAATGTAAATTTTTTCTGATCCGGTGTCAATAAGGTTTGAAAGCGCACACGGCCGGTGCTGGGCCGGGAGTAAAGGCAATGAAAAAGTCAAAACAGGCAGGTGGTACCGGAAACAGTGGAACCCACCGCAGCGGGGTGGCGGCCATCGCCGGCAGGACCAATGTAGGCAAGAGCACCCTGCTGAACAGGATCCTCGGCCAGAAACTCTCCATCGTGAGCCCCAAGGCCCAGACCACCCGCCAGCAGGTGCTGGCTATCCTGACCAGGCCGGGTTTCCAGGTCGTCTTTGCGGACACCCCGGGGGTGATGAAACCGGGAAGCCCGCTGCAGGAGCACATGATAAAGGCCAGTTTCAGGGCGCTTTCAGGGGCGGACCTTTCGCTGCTGATCGTGGAAGCCACCCTGGAGCGCCATCCCGATGACAGCCTGCTGCTGGAGCACCTGAAGCTGTTCAAGGGCCCGCGGATACTGGCGATCAACAAGATCGACCTGGTGCCCAAAGAATACCTGCTGCCCCAGATAGACAGTTACCATCGCGGCGGCCTGTTCGAGGCCATCGTACCGGTCAGCGCGCTCAAGGGCGAGGGGGTGGAGGCCCTGGTCGGCGAGATCGTCCGGCACCTGCCGGCAGGGCCGGCGCTCTATGCAGAGGACCAGGTCGCGGTCCAGCCGCTGCGCTTTTTTGCCTCCGAGCTTATCCGGGAAACCCTCTACGAACTGCTGCGCGAGGAGCTGCCGTATGCCACGGCCGTGAAAATCGATGAGTACCGGGAGCAGTCTGGGCGTAAGACCTACATCCTGGCCCTGATTTACACGGAGCGCGACAGCCAGAAAGGGATTATCATCGGCCGCAAGGGGGAGACCCTCAAGCGTATCGGGGAGGTAGCCAGAAAGAAGATCGAGAAGCTGGCCGGCGAACCGGTCTACCTCGAGCTGCGGGTAAAGGTAAAAGAAAAATGGAGCAGGAACGAGTCATTCCTCAACATGGTAGGCTATACCAGGGACAGTTGATTGCCCCGCCCAGGTCGGGGCGGGCCAGATTATTTAAACCCGGTCTCGGAGGAACCCATGCTGGATGAAAAGTTGTTGGAGATACTTGTCTGCCCGAAATGTAAAGGCGACCTGGAATATCGTCCCGAAAAAAACGAGCTGGACTGCGCCGCCTGCCGCCTGATATACGACATCAAGGACGACATTCCGGTGATGCTGGTGGATGAGGCACGGTCCTACTGAGAGTGCAGGGGAGTGTTTTTGCATCGGTATTTGCTTAAAATGGCGGCCCTTCCCGGGGCGCACCTGTTATACCCGCTGGTCTGGGCGCTGGCTGCCTGGGGTACTGCGCCTTACGTGGAGGCCGCGGCCCCGGGGTTCAGGCTGGTGGCCTCGGGCATGAGCGGGATCGAGGTCGATTTCGAGCTGCCCGGCTGGGATGTCGAGGCCCTGGAGGTTGGCGGCCGGGCGTTCACCGTGATCCGGGCCGATGGAGCCTCCGAGCTCGAGCGCGGGGGGTTCCCGGTGCTGCCGGAGTACAAGGCCGTGCTGGCGGTGCCCCCGAGTGCCGCCGCCGAGGTGAGCTGGCAGGCCGTCAGCCAGAGGACCCTCTCCGTGCCCTTGCCCCTGCCGGCGCAGCCTGCGCCCGGTTCGGACGGCGAGGGGCCGGCAAAGCCGGAAGCCGCTGTCTCTTTCAGCGAGGAGTTCAGCTCCGCCGCCGCTTACCCGGCCCAACTCATCCTCACCCGCGGGCCTGAAAGGCTCCGCGACCTGATGGTGCTGGAGATTGTGGTAAGGCCTTTCACCTGCCTGCCGGCGACCGGCAGGCTGCAGGTAACGGAAAAGATCAGGATCAATGTGACGCTGAGGCAGGAAGCCGGCTCGCCCGGCACACCCGCCCGCGCTGCCGGGAGCTCCGGCGGAGCTTTCGAGGCTGTCTACCGGGATGCCCTGCTGAATTACCAATCGTCCAAAGCCTGGCGTCTGCCGGCCGCAGGCCGCGGCGCACTCCTTTCGTCCTCGCCTTTCGCCCGGGGAGACCGCTGGGTCAGCCTGCATATCGGCGGGACCGACATGTACGCGGTTACGCCCGAGCGGCTCTCCCAGGCCGGAGTGGCGGTGGAGGCTGTGGACCCTGCCACCTTCAGGCTGTTTACCGGAGGCGGCCGGATGCTGGATGAGGGCATTTCCGCCCCGGAGCCGGACCTGGCCGAAGTGGCCCTCAGGGTCTCCGGCAGCGATGACGGGTCTTTCGATTCAGGGGACAGGTTAATCTTTTACGGCCAGGGCACCGACCGCTTTACCGTGGATGATACCGGCGGGATCTCCAGCCTCCGCCACCGCTACGACAGCCTGGCTGTCTACTGGCTGACCTGGGGGGACCCGGGCGCGCACGGCCTGCAGATGAGCGAACACGGCTCGCCGCCGCCCGCAGGCGCGGCTCCCCTGACTGCCGCGGAAACCTGGTACCACTTCGAGGAAAATACCGAGTACCTGACAATCGAGGACCCGTACACCTATATCATTTACAACCCGGCCCCGGACTACTGGGTCTGGCGCCTGGAGGCCGACCGGGACGGCACTGCCGAAAGGCCTTTCGACCTGGCGGTAACCCCGGAGCCTGCCGGTAGTTTCTTCCGCTGCGAGTTCTACGGGAACGTCGCCCGCCGTTTCATCGATTACACTTTTGCGGTGAACGGGTTCGAGGCAGGCTCGGGCACCAACTACTTCTATAAGACTGTGACCAGCCCCTGGCTCCCCCTGCCAGAGGGACTGCTGAGCCGCCAGGCCAACAGCTTTACCCTGAGAGGCGAGGAGCAGGTCCCCGGTTTTTTCGAGCTCCGGGTAAACACGGCCCTGTCCCTGGGCGCCGGCGAGCGGCTTGTCTTTCACCGGGTGGACCCTCCCGGGCAGCTCAGCTTCGAGGTGAGCGCACCTGTGGCCGGAGCAGACTTCTACGAGGTTACCGACCCGCTCCATCCGGAGTGGATCACCGGTGCCGAGCAGGCCGGCCAGGGCAGGCTGCGTTTCGGCACGCGGAGCTCATCCTCGCCGGTGCGCTCTTTCGCGGCGGTGGCTGCCGACTCTTACGCTGTGCCGAAACTGGTCCGGGCCGAGCGCCCGGCCGGCCTGCGCAGCCTGAGCGGTATCGAATACCTGATAGTGGCTCCTAAGGAATTGATAACCCAGGCCGCCAAGCTGGCCGCCTTGCGGTCCGCAGAGTACCGCTCCGGCACGATTGCCGTCGAGGACATCTACAACGAGTTCTCATCAGGCCAGGCCGACCCGGTGGCCCTGCGTAATTTCCTCAAATATGCGTTCGAGAACTGGGCCATCGTGCCTGAATTCGTGCTTTTTTTCGGCGACGGGCACAATGATTTCCGGGGCTATACCTCGGTGGGACGCTCGAAGCCGAACTACATCCTGCCGTTTATCGATGCCAACGACCTGGCACTCGAAGAGTGGTTCGTGCGTGTTACCGCTTCGGCCCTCCCGCAGATGGCTGTCGGCCGGATACCGGTGCAGAGCGAAAGCCAGGCTGCCGTGGTGGTGGACAAGATACTCAAGTACGAGCAGGCGACAGACCCCGGAGACTGGGTCCGCAGGGTGGTGCTGGTGGCGGACGACGGCTTCGTGCTGGGGAACAACTGCGACGCGGTGGTCAACCCGGACCACACCGGGGCATCCGAGCAGCTCGACTCGCTGCTGCCTGCGGACATCGAGCGCAAGAAAGTGTATCTCCAGCAGTACCCATTTGACCCACCGGGTATCGGAACGCGAAAACCTGCGGCCGCCGCAGAGCTGGCCTCATGGTGGAGGCAGGGTGCCCTGATAGTCAATTATATCGGGCACGGCAGCGCATTGACCTGGTCGCAGGAGCGGGTTTTCGATGTGGAACGGGATTTGCCTATGATATCTAATGGCTACCGTCTGCCGCTGGTGCTCAACGCCTCCTGCTCGATCGGCCATTTTGACGATTACAGCAAGGAAGCCATGGCCGAGAGGGTGATCACTGTGCAGGGGGGCGGGGCAGTGGCCGCTTATGCAGCCACGAGGATAACCTATTCGGGCAGGAACCTGGAGCTGAGCAAGTTTTTCGTGGAGTCGCTGTTTGCGGACGGCGGCAGCCCGGTAGGGGCAGCGGCCCTGGCGGCACGGACTGCGGTGGGAGGTTTCTGGGATATAGGCAATGCCCAGCGCTACAGCATATTCGGCGACCCGGCCATGCGGCTTCACGTCCCGGGCCGGGGCCTGCGCTTCGAGCTGGAAGGTACTTCGAACATCCGGGTGGGAGACAAGGTGAAATTCTCCGGTACGGTGGTGGATGGTTCCGGGGTCAGGGACGAAAATTTTTCCGGGGTGGCCCAGGTAAAATTTTTAGGCGGCGGCCGCCCGCTGGAAATCTCCTATGAGTGCCGTCAATCCGGCGCCCTGAGGGAGCGCTCGGTGGTATTCAACCGTCAGCCAGCCGCCCTGTTCGATGGGCCGGTGACTGTGGCCGGCGGGCGTTTCAGCGGCGCTTTTATCCTGCCGCTTAACCTGGCCGGCTCGCTCCCGTACGATACCCTGAACCTGGAGACCGGGCTGTTCATAGGTTATGCCACCAGCGAGACTGCGGACGGCTCCGGGGTGAGCGCATCCCTGGCTGTCTCCAGGCAGTCCGGGGCGATTGCCGACACCTCGGCACCTGAGATCGGCCTGTTCTGCCAGGGCCAGGAACTTGCGGACGGGGACCGGGTATCCATTACCGAGCCGCTGCTGCTGGTGCTCAGCGATGAGAGCGGGATCAACACTACCGGCGCACCGGGCGTGCAGCTGAGCCTGGAAGTAGACCAGGGCACGACCTATGCGGCGGACCTGACCTCGCTCTTCCGCTACCGTCAGGACAGCTACCAGGAGGGCGCGGTCCCGGTTGACCTGTCGCGGGCAGGCGCCGGCCTCCACAGCCTCCGCTTCCGGGCCTCAGACAACCTGTTGAATTCAGCCAGCGCCGAATGGATGCTGCAGCTGGCCGGCGCTGCCGGCGGCCTGACACTTGACGGGGTGATGAATTACCCCAATCCCTTCCGGGATGAAACCGATATCTGTTTCGAGGTCTCGGCCCCTGCGGACGTGCTGGTCCGTATCTTTACCGTGGCCGGCCGCCCGGTGCGCGAGCTCAGGAGCTACGGTGTCCCCGCAGGTTTCAACACGGTGCGCTGGGATGGCACCGATGAATACAGACAAAAAATCGCCAACGGAGTCTATCTATACAAGGTAATCTGCAAATCTTCGATCAACAGCTCTCCCAATTCTGCAGAGGAGGTAGAGGCCATCGGAAAAGCCTTACTTAGTCGATGACCTTGCATTTATGCAAGATATGTGATTATATTAGCAAGATAATCTGAAAATTTATCTCATAAGGAGTGTGCCCTGATGAAACGCAAACTCATTTTTCTCGCCGTGATGACGGCCTTATTGTCGGCCTCATCCTCTGTTCTGTTCGCCCAGAAGGGGATCAAGGACTATTTCAAGGACCAGAACGGCGCGCGAGCCATCGGCATGGGATACGCCTTTACCGGGGTAGCCGAGGGGCTGTCCACGGTGCTCTGGAATCCCGCCGGCCTGGTGTCGGTCACTCGGCCCGAGGTCTATTTTTCCCGCTACCAGGGTTTTACCTATACCACCAACGATGCGGTTACCGGGCTCGAGACCGAGGACCAGATCAGTTTTAATTTCTTCAACTTCGGCATGCCGATCAAAGAGGTCGGGGTGCTGGCGGTTTCGATGAACCTCTGGGACCTGGGCAGCAGCGTGTTCACCAATATCGGCTCCGAGCCTACCGGCTTTGACGACCAGAGCCTGTGGATGTTCTACGGCTCGTATGCCACCCGACTGAGCAAGAAAGTGGACATAGGCGTCACCATGAAATACATCCGGGAGAAGCTGAGCAGCGAAGCAGGGGGGATCGGCACCAGCGCGGCCCTGGACGTTGGCGTGCTCTACCGGCCGATCGATGACGTGCCGCTGCAGATCGGCGCGGCTATCATGGATATCGGCACGGACATGCAGTTCAAGAACGAATACCAGGCAGACCGTCTCCCGCGCCGTGTCCGTATCGGGGCCGGTTACAACATCCTCAAGCACCTGCTGGAGCAGGAACGCTTCAACCTGCTGCTGGCAGTGGATTACGAGCGCTTCCTGGTCGGCTCACCCCAGAGCGACGGGATTTTCATCGGCACCGAGTTCGGCATAGAGCCGTTCGAGGCCATGCTGCTCTCCATGCGCAGCGGCTACCTCAGCGAGGAAGGCGAGCTGAGCGGTGCGCTGATCGGTTTCGGCATAAACTACAAGGGCTACAGTTTCGACCTGGCCCGCGAGCTCGGGGTCAATCCCTTGAGCGACCGCACTTTCTTCTCGGTGTCCGCTCACTTCTGAACCGGTGGAAACCGTACTGTTGATTTGCTGACTTGAAAACGGCGCCCCTTGCGGACCATCCCCCTGGCCTGGAGATGGTCCAGGGGCGCTGTTTATAGCCCGAATTATTCATAAAAATATCGCCACGATTTTATAACTTCAAGCATCGAAACAGGTTCAAAAGTATATCAAATCCGGAGGGAAATGTTTTTTCTCTCATTGGCTCGTGTTACACTACGCGGCGATATTTTTACCTTCGGCTTGCCTGCTTTGCCCGATCGGCTGCGTCATCTGCGGCTCGCGGTACGACAGTACAGCTTCACCGCCGTTTCCTTGCTCTCGGACAAATCAGGGTGTCGGGCACATCCGTGCCCGGATCTCCGGCCACTTAAATACGCGGCCTCCGGTTCGTGAAT
>JAFGTO010000041.1 GCA_016934095.1 Candidatus Glassiibacteriota bacterium | reverse complement strand
GCCGCGGGTGGAAGCTCCTGATGGTGTGAAGCTGGAAACTGCTGATCTCGGCCACCAGCACGGTATCTTCATGTGAGCCGCCTAGAGTCGAGCAGAGCGCCCTGCCGATGTTGCCCGCTGCCTGGCTGTCGAACCCGGCGGTGGTGAGGATGCGGTCGATCAGGGTGACCGTGGTGGTCTTGCCGTTGGTCCCGGTCAGCGCGATAATCGGCCAGCGGCAGAACCAGTAAGCCAGCTCGACCTCGCCGAAAACCGGTATGCGGCCGATTTCGGTCTCGCTCAGCAGGGGTATCTGTTCGTCTATCCCAGGCGACAGGACGATGAGATCGCTTTCGCCCAGCTTGCTCCTGTCGTGCCCGCCCAGGGTGTAGCTGAACCCCGGTTCGGCCAGCCGGCGGCATTGCTTCTCCAGCTCCGGGCTGCTGCGGAGCTCTGAGAGGTAGACCGTGTAGCCGTTGTCGAGCAGGAGCCGGCTGGCTGCCAGGCCGCTCCTGCCGGCCCCCAGCACGGCGGCTTTAGCCGGCGGAGGCACCAGGGGCACGCCCCTTTGACGGGCGCCGATTTCCAGGTCGAATTGGATCATGGTTTCCCGCTCTCCTTTTCGAGCTGCCGGACGATATAATCCAGCCCGATCCCGCGGCTGCCTTTGACCAGCAGCAGCTCATCGCCATGCAGTTTCTCTTGCAGTTGTTCCCAGCAGGCGGCGGCATCCGCCGCGACCGAGACTTTTTTCCCGTCTCCTCCGGCGGCCAGGTAGGATTCGGCCATGGCCCGGGCCTGGTCGCCCACGAAGAACACCAGCTCGAGAGGCAGGCCGGCGAGCCGTGAGGCCAGACGGCGGTGCAGCTTTCCGGAGTCCGGGCCCAGCTCGAGCATCTCGCCGAGCACTGCCACCCCGGGACCCGGGTGGTCGATCCCGGCCAGGGTCTTCAGGGCGGCTTCCATCGAGGTGGGGTTGGCGTTATAACTGTCGTCGAGCACCAGCAGGCCGCCGATCTTTTTCAGGTCCATGCGCATGCTGAGTCCCGAGGCCGTTTCCAGCCCCTCGACGATAGCCTCGTCGCCTATTCCCAGCACCCGGCCCACTGCAGCCGCGGCCAGGGCGTTATAGATGTTGTGCTCCCCGTACAGCGGCAGGCGGATGCGCCGGCCGCCGGGCTCGAGCAGGAAGCCCGGCCTGCCCGATTTCTCCAGGACGGTCCGGCTGGCGGTAACCAGGTTGCCCGGTGCCAGTCCGAAAGATACCTTGTTCTGCGGCAGACCGGGCACCGCGCCGCTGAGCAAAGGGTCGTCCCCGTTATAAATCAGGGTCCCGCCGGCGGCTGTCTGCTCGAACAGCTCCAGCTTGGCTTGCAGTACGCCCTCCAGGCTGCCGAAACCCTCCAGGTGGGTGGGGGCGATGTTGGTTATCACCGAGACCTCGGGCCGGACCAGGGAGGCCAGGCGGCGGATTTCTCCCGGGTGGTTGGCCCCTATCTCCGCGACCAGTACCCTGGTTTCGGGCTGCAGCTCGAGCAGGGTCAGCGGCACGCCGATATGGTTGTTGAGGTTCCCCCGGGAGGCCAGGGTGGTATACTTCCGGGCGCAGACAGAGGCGGTAAGCTGCTTGGTGGTGCTTTTTCCGTTGGAGCCGGTGACCGCCACGGCGCGGCAGCCGCTGTAGCGGCGCCGGTTGTAGTCGGCCAGGCCCTGGAGCGCCTCGAGGGTATCCGGGACCCGGAAACACTGCAGTCCCCCGGGCAGGGAGTTTTTCGCGGCTGCAGGCCCGATCACGGCACCGAGCGCACCGGCGGCCCCGGCCTCGGCCAGGAACCGGCCCCCGTCAAACCGCTCTCCGACCAGGGCCACGAACAGCGCGTTGCTGCAGTGGGCCCGGGTGTCGGTGCACACCCGCTCGTACACCAGCTCCCGGCCCGGCCCGAGAAGCTCGGCGCCTTTCAGGGCGGCAAGGATGTCTGCCGTGGAAAGGGTCATTCTTTTACCATTCCAGTACGCGGTTGTCGTAGAGCAGGATTTCCCCCGCCTCGCTGAAAACCAGGACTTTCATCTTACTGTATTGTTCCGGCTGGTCTGCCAGGGGGATCCGGGCATTTACCAGCTTGAAATTACGGATGGAGTAAGTGTCGCCCTCGTGGTAGTCGATGGGCTGGCCGGAGGCCAGGGTGAATACGGGAAAGGTGCCGAATTTATCGTATTCTCCGCTCTTGTGCTCGACGATTACCATCAGGTAGCCGTTGAGCATCTGTTCTTTCTGTGAGTTGTTGACCAGGCGGAAAGAAAGGGACAGGCTGCGCTCGAGCTTTTTCACTTCCAGGTCCTCGATTTTTACCTCGCCGTTGTTGGAAGCGGGGGAGACCGCGGTCGTGTCCCCGCGGCCCACGATCATGACCTGGTCCTGTTGTGCCGCGAACTTTTCGGTGAGCTTTGCGATCCGGTCTTCCCGCTCGGCCAGCTCGGCTTTCAGGCTCTGGATGGAGGCAGTCATCCGGTTTTGCTCGGTCTTGAGGTCCTTGAAGCTGACCAGAGAATAGACGGCCGCCCCGAGCAGCAGGGCCAGGAAGGCGACAATCAGGACCATTTCCTTGACGGAAAACTCCATGGTCAGAGGCTCTCTGGATTCTGAAACTAGCACGATGGTGATAGAATCGCGTTTCACCGATCCCCCTTTGCTGTGGGTTGCGATGACTGGTGTTTTTCAGCTTTGGCGGCCAGGGCCAGCGAATTCTCCTGCTTTGCCGGCTGCAAGCCCTGCAGGACACAGGTGATACCGCGGCTGAGCACGGTCCCCGGCGCCGGTTTCTGGCTCAGGACACGGATTCCGCCGGATATCGATACTTTCAGGCCGAGGCCGGAAAGAGTCTCCACCGCCTGGCGCATGGTCAGGCCGGTGAGCTTGGGCATGGTCAGGGTGGAGCCGGGGGTCCTCCTTTTACTTGCGGGAAGTCCGGGCGAGGGCTGAGCGGCCGCGCCGGGACCTGTGGCAGGGGGAGGGCTGTCGGGTTCCACGGCGGCCATCAGGAGCTGCGAGCTGCCGAGGTTCAGCCTGCTGCGGTCGATTACCGTGCTCTGCGAGACCAGGGTGTTGCTGATAATCTCGCTGAAAGCCGGGGCGGCGCAGCTCCCGCCCCAGCGCAGGCTGTAGGAAGGAGAATTGATCGTAATGTAGATTGCCAGTTGAGCTTCCTCGGCCGGGAAGAAACCGCCGAAAGAGCTGATGTACCCGGCCCCGTCGTACCCGGAGCCGGGAGAGGCTTTCATGCTTGTGCCGGTTTTGCCTGCTACCTTGTAGCCGGGGACCGCCGCCGAGCGCCCGGTACCCGAATCGACCACCGCCACCATGCTCCGGACGACCTGGCGGGCGATTTCTTCCGGGAGTACCCGCCTTACCGGCCGGGGACTGAACCGGTAGCGGCAATCTCCCTGTTCATCGAAGATCTCCTCGACCAGCGAGGGTTCATAAAGGGTACCCCCGTTGGCCAGGGCGGCGTAGGCCATGGTCATCTGCAGCGGGGTGGCCAGCAGGCCGTAGCCGATGCCCAGGCTGGTCTTGGTGGCCGGGTCCCAGTCGCGGGGCAGAGGCAGGAGACCCTTGTCCTCGCCGGAGAAACACTCGCCTGTATAGCTTCCCAGGCCGAATGCACGCAGCGAGCGGTAAAGCTTCTTGTCCGGAATTTTACGGATCAGCTTGGCCATACCGATATTGCTGGAGTTGACCAGCACCTTGAAGACACTCAGGTTCCCGTAAGGGTGCACATCCTTGATGGTCCTTCTCTGGAAGGTATATACCCCCCGCTCGCAGAAGACCGTATCATCCATGCTGATACAGCCGGCGGAAAGCATGGCGGCGGCGGTCAGCGGCTTGATAGTGGATCCCGGCTCGTAGGGGAGGTTGATGGCCAGGTTGAGGAAATCGTTTTTCCTGAAGGTATCGCGGGAATTAAGGTCCGCGGACGGGTAGTTCGCCAGGGCCAGGATCCGCCCGTCATCCGGGTCGACTGCAATGATGCAGCCGTTTTTGGCCCCGCTTCCGGTAACCGCGCGTCTCAGGGCCTCTTCCACGATTTCCTGGAATTCGGCCTCGATACTCAGGCGCAGGCTGAAGCCGTTGGTCTGTTCTGAGAGGGGGTATTCGAGCAGGTTGTGCGGCTTACCCCTGGCGTCCCGCTGGATGACCAGCCAGCCGGGTTTGCCCCGCAGTTGTTTGTCGTACTTGAATTCCAGGCCGGTGAGCCCGTCCTCGTCCAGGCCGACATAACCGATTACCTGGGCGGCCAGGCCGTGGCGGGGATAGTAGCGCTTGGAGGAGGGGATGAATCCGATACCGTCAAGCTCCAGCTCCTGGAGTTTCTCGGTTTGCGCGGGGTTTACTTTCTGGCGGATCATCACGAACGACCTGGAGCCGGAGATCCTCTTCAGCAGGGGCTGTTCGGGTATGCCCAGGTGGCCGGCCAGGATGCCGGCAACCTGTTTCTTGCTTTTTATCTGGTCGGGGACGGCATAGATGTCGAGACCCTCGGCGGAGACAGCCAGCGGGTCTCCCCTGCAGTCCAGGATCTGCCCGCGTTTCGATGGAAGGTTGATTCTGCGCTTATGCTGACGCTCGGCTTCAGCCAGGTGCTTTTCGTGGTCGAGGACCTGGATCACGAACAGGTGGCCGAGGACCACGGCGTAGACCGTGAACAATCCCGAGACAAGCAATACCAGGCGTTTAACCGCGTGGCGTGGGGGGATCAAGCTGACCTCATTCTTGACAGTTCGATCAGGGCGAAGCCGCACCGGACGACCCTTGATCCGCGGCGGCCTCCAATTTGACCCAGCGTATCCTCTCGGCAGCGGGGAAATCCAGGCCGAGCCTCTCACGGGCGTAGGCGGTGATCCTTTCCCTGGAGAGATAGGCTTGTTTCTGGGCCAGTAATACCGAGTTCTCGGTAATCAAGTCATCATGTATTGAGTGCATCTGCTGGACCTGGTACACCAGTTGCTGGCCCAGCGTCCGCTTGTAGACCAGGAAAAAGGAAACTGTCAGGGCCAGGAACACCAGGGTTATCGCAGCCGAGAAGCGGTCGCGGCGGATGCGGGTCTGCCTGACAGCTGAGTTTTTCTTATAGGCACTGACATAAGGGTTCATCGTTCGACACCTTCGCCCCTGGGGGCGGAAGCCCGGGCACCGGGACCTGGCGTTTTTTATCTAGAGGCTTCTCCCGTCATCGCGCGGGTTTCACCGGGTTTACGCAGATTATCCATTGCGCCGACATCAGCTCACGGCCAGTTTTTCCAGCACGCGCAGTTTCGCCGAGCGGCTGCGCGGGTTGGTCTCGATTTCTTCAGGCGCCGGCTTGACCGGCTTGCGTGTAACCACCCGTGCTGTCGGTACCCGGCCACAGGCGCAGAACGGCAGGTCGGGCGGACAGGTGCAGGGGTCGGCCAGGCTGTTGAAATACCTCTTGACCGGGCGGTCCTCCAGGGAATGGTAGGAGATCACCGCCAGGCGCCCCTCGGGAGCCAGCATCCCGAACAGTGATTCGAGGGCGGATTCCAGGGCGCCGATCTCATCGTTTACCTGGATGCGCAGGGCCTGGAAGACTCGCACCAGGCTCTTGCGCTCGGCTCTGCGCGGCACGGCCCGGCATACTATCTCCGCCAGCTCCCCGGTGGTGCGCACTGGCTGCTGCCTCCTGACTGCGACAATCTCCCGGGCGATCTTGCGGCTGAAGGGTTCTTCTCCGCAGCGGCGCAGAATGACCGCGATTGCCTCCTCATCTTCTTCTTCCAGCACCTGTGCCGCACTCAGCCGCTCGCCGGTATCCATCCTCATGTCCAGCGGCCCGGAGCGGTCGCAGGAAAATCCCCTAGAGGTGGTATCCAACTGGTATGAGCTGACTCCCAGGTCGAGGAGGATTCCATCTAACGCCAGCCCCGGCAGGAGCTCCCGGGCGTGCCGGAAATTGGCCTGGAACAGTTTCGACCGATTTGCGAAAGGCTTAAGCACAGCGGATGTCTCCTCGATCGCCTCCGGGTCGCGGTCCAGCCCCCAGAGACGTCCCCCCGGAGAGGATGCTTCAAGCAGGGCCCGGGCGTGTCCGCCGCCGCCGACAGTGCCATCCAGGTATCTCCCGGAAGAGCGAGGCCTGAGGAGCGAGATCGTTTCCTCCAGCAGTACCGGCCTGTGAAAGGATGAGTGGTTGCCCATAGCCGGGTAACAGCTTGCTGTCTCGGGTAGTGCCGGCAGTGCCGAACACCAGGTTTCAGGTTGTTGTCAAATATAGGTTTATTCAGCAGAACAACAGATACGGCAAATATTTAGACGGCGGATTTAATCCAGAATCTCCGCGATGTCCTCGAATGTCACCGAGTATTTTTCCTCGATCTCACTGACGTATTTCTCCTGGGCCTGCGGGTCCCAGAGCTCGATGCGGTCGTTGGTGCCCTGGAAAATCACTTCCTTTTGCAGGCCCCCGAGGTTCAGCAACTCGGCCGGGATCAGCAGGCGGCCCTGCTGGTCGAGCCGGATATCGGTCGCGAACATGGTCCATTTCCGCATGTAGTGGCGCAAAGTCTTTTTGTTGCGGGTGCGTTCCTGGATTTTCTCCAGGGTTTTTTCATACTGCTCGGGAGTGAACAGGAACAGGCAACCGTCAAATCCCTGGTTGAGCACGTAATACTCGACATCGTCCCGGCGAAAGCGGGCCGGCAGGCTGACCCTGCCTTTGGAGTCCAGGTTGTTTTTTACTCTGCCCCAGTGTTTCATCGGAGTATGACCTGCGTATGGGCTTGAAGGGCCTGTTCTCAAAGCCTGGTTTTGATTTGACACAATTTACCACTTTTTGACACCATTTACAATATAAAGGAGAAAAAAGGCTTGTCAAGTAAAAAACAAATTTTTTTAAGATTTTTATTTAAGTCCGCAGGATAATCCGAAGATGTTTAATCTGTTAAGCTTTTTACTTCAGGCGGCATTTTAAAGGGAGGCAGGGGGCGGGGTGCAGTTGACAGAAATGATCTGTCTTGTCCGTTCCGTTTAAGTGCCTTTATTTCAACGACATAAATGACAGGCCGGGACATGGGAACCGCTTTCCGGAGGTCTAGAGCGATTATCAAAAGTTTTTTCGTATTGAATTATAGTGGTTCTCAAAATACCATTCCTTTTAAATTGTTACGTTGGATACAGGTCAGTTCTCGCAACAGATCATTGGTTTAAGGGGTGGCTGCGGGGCAGCAACAGGGCCGCTACGGAGGCAGGATACGAGCGCTCTGTAAAAAGAAATCCCATTTAAGCTTGGCTGAAAAGAGGAACACAGGTCATGCCTTCTTGCAGCCCGCCCAAACCGCAGGTTTGGCTTATGATGCAACTTCCGGTTGTTTTCCATGAAAGGATTGACATTGAATAGATGATCTAGAGTGATTAAGCTGCAGTTTTGCAGGCGAAAGCAGGCAAGCAAAAAAGGAGCGTTCTGAAGCTTCGTAGACTCTTGATCCGGCAATTTCCTATAAGGCCGGGGAGTTGCGGCCCGTAAAGAATTTTGGTTCTTGTTCCCAAAAGAACAAGAAATTATGGCTGAAGCGGTTTTATGAGCCTGTAAGTTCGCAGCCCCACTACAAACAGAAAATTATTTTGACAACCACTATATGTGAAAAAGGCGGCTGGGCAGCCACAGGCCACAGCAGTGTCGAGACTAAGAGGGAGGGAAACGCCGGCTCCCGGTTGTCCGGGCAGGCCTGCAGCAAGGGATTTCAGAGGTGGACAGCCAGGCTGGGTATCTCTATCATCAGCTCCCAGGGACTGCATGCGGGATCGAACCGTGAGGAATGCGCCGCAGAATGACTGACGAACGGGACATGGTTCGCTGTTTTGAGTTTTGCCACTGTGGGGTCGGTGTTATTCTGGTGGCGGCGGGAAGGCACGGAGTTGTTTCTTATAGAGCGGATACGCAAGCAGAGCCTGTCTTGATAAGAGTTGGAGGTCTTAATCAGCTCGGTGGCCTGGCGATCCCATTCGTTAAGCAGGTAGTCGATTTTTTTCAGTTTTTCGAATTCCGTGCGGCACCGGTGGCAGCTTAAGAGGTGCTTTTTAATGGCCAGTGCCTCCTCCTCGGGCAGTTCGTTGTCGAGAAGCGCACTGATTTGAGCGAGCACCTTGGCTCTGTCTACCATTTTTTCTGCACCGTTTTCAGATGGTTTGAAAACTTGTCTTTCATCTGGTTGCGGGCTCGGTGTATCCAGATTTTGACCTCGTTCAGCGAGGCTCCCATGATTTCAGCGATCTCTTTGTAACTGTAACCGTGAAACAGGCGCAGGATCAGCACGGTACGGTAGCGAGGCGAGAGGGTGTTCAGGGTCTGCTTGATTTTCTCGCCCAGCTCCTTGTTAAAGTATTCCTGCTCGGGGTCCGGGCTTTTATCATCGCCCAGCAGGTTGTGTACGTTAATCTTGTCCATGCCTGTCTCGGGCATGGCATCGATTTCCAGAGTGGTGTATGATTTCCGCTTGCGAAACTCATCCAGGCAAAGGTTCATCAGGATTTTTGACAGCAAGGTGATGAACTTGGCCGTTATTTTGTATTTGTAGCGGAACTTGTAAAGACGGATGAACCCTTCCTGGGAAATATCCTCTGCCAGCTCGAAATCCCGTACGAAGCGGTAGCAGAACCTCACGGAATAGTCTTTGTAGCGGCTGACTATCTCGTTGAATGCCTCGTCACGACCCTGCTGCAGCTCCAGCATCAGCTCTTCATCGGGTACGTCCAGGTATAGTTTGGGTTTGGCCATCTGCCGGCTCTGGCTAAAAGGTTGAACGTTATTTTAAGCTTGCGGGTTACTTAAATCCGACTAATAAACTATACAAAAAAGTCAATTAAAAGTTCCGATAAAAGACATAAATGTCAACATTAAAGCCAGTTAACTGGACAAAATTGTATAAATTGAAATCTACTGCTTCCTGCCGGATATGTCAATAAAAATATAAGGAACGGGT
>JAFGTO010000334.1 GCA_016934095.1 Candidatus Glassiibacteriota bacterium | reverse complement strand
GCCTGATCGAGTTGCTCACCGGGAAGGGCGTTGTTTTCCACGAGCTGACGGGTTCTTCTCAGATTTTCTTCCTCTTTTTTCAAATCTTCCCGCATGGCGTTGACGAGGGCGTCAGCACCTTGCGTCCGGCCGATGGAGAGCAAAGTATTTCCTGCTCTGACCCGGTCGCCTTCGCGCACACGCAGGTTTTCCACCGGCCCTTCGGCGGGAGAGGCCAATTGAGCCACACGATACGCTTCAACCGAGCCGGTTAGTTCAAGCACTTCTGAAATGGTCGATCTTGATGCCGAAACGACTTGCACCAGCGGAGCCTTTTTCCCGTTTGCAGCTTGCCCATTTGCCGCTTTCCCGGCTGAGATGCTGAAATAAAGAAATGTCCCGCCTGCCAGGAGCAGGATTATAATAAGAACTATAATGGTTGTCCGTTTCATCGTTCCTCGCCTGTCGCCAGCCGGAACTGAGCCTTCGCCGTATGCAGTTCAGCCAGCACGCGAAAATAGTTGGTTTGCGATTCCAGCAGAGCCGCCTGGGCGTCGAGCACATCCACGATTGCTCCTTTGCCCAACTCATATTTTTGCTGTTCTATCCGCAGGCTTTCCCCGGCCTGATCAATCGCCTTCTGGATTGCCGCGGAACGTTCCCGGGCGGAGCTTATATTCAACTGAGCAGCTTCAACCTCGTAACGAACCTGGAGTTCAATTTTGCGGAGTCTCTCCAGCGCAGCAGAATAATCAGCGCTTTCTTCCTGCACCCTGGCGTCAACCTTTCCCCCCTCAAAAAGAGGGAGTTCAATCGCCAGGCCGACACGGCCGATATCATCGAGAGATTTACCCGAACCGCTTTTCGGTCCCGCCGCCCACCTTGCGCCATAGGCCCCCTGAAGGGCAATAGTCGGCCAATGGCCGGCCTTGGCAACATCCACATTCCTGGATTGCGCCTCAAGAGCGGATCTGGCCGACAGGTAGTCATCACGGGCCGCCAGCGCCATTTCCAGGGCGGTTTCGGAATCGGGAATCATTACTTTTTCTTCCGATTCCAGATCGCCCTGGAGCGACAACTGCCTGTCATGTTCCGTCATTCCGAGAAGGTTAGCCAGGGCACGGCGCTGGATAGCGGCAACATTCCTTTCCTGCACTAACCGTTGACTGACATCCGCCAGCCTTACCTCCGTGCGCATCAGGTCGACCCTGGCGGCCTTCTGCGCCTCCACCAGCGCCTCGACACGCTTGAGATGTTCTTCCAGCGTATGCTGCGAAAATTCGAGTGACTCGATAACGTGTCTTTGGGCGAGGATGCTGAAAAAAACGCTGGAAACATTGAAGACAAGCTCCTTGCTGGTGTGCGCCAGACGATGCTCGGCAGCCTGCCGGAGAAGCTCGGCGGCTCTGACCTGGTTGACTAATCGCCCTCCGGTGAAGAGCGGAAGAGAAATCACGAGATCGCCGGAGACGATGTCCCGGCTCAGGATCGATGGGTCCCCCGGCTGCCTGACCGGCAGTAATCTCTGCACATCGACATGGTGGGCGTAACCGTCCACCATGCTGAGCCTGGGTAGCCGTTCCCCGGCAGCCTGGTTCCGGCGGGCCTGGGCAGCGACGGCATCCCACTTTGCCGCGGCGAGATCGGGATTGTTCGCAAGCGCGGTCCGAATCGCCTCTTCCAAAGTCAACAAGGATGATATGCTGTCCGAAGAGTCTGATTTCAAATCAAACGTAAACCCTGGTATTGGCTGGGAAAGCACAAAAACGTTCAGAAATATGATAAGCAGCGCTCTCACAATATACCCTCACTTTAAAACAGCCAGACGCAAATCAGAAGAACGTACCATAGATCATCCCGCTGATAGTGGCCATGGCGATGACCAAAGACACAAAAACGATTGTTTTCTTAGTTCCCATCACGCTGCGGATCACCAGCATGTTGGGCAGGCTCAGCGCCGGCCCGGCCAGCAGCAGCGCCAGTGCGGGCCCCTTGCCCATGCCGCTGCCGATCAAGCCTTGAAGAATAGGGACTTCTGTAAGCGTGGCGAAATACATCAGCGCCCCGGCGAATGAGGCGAAAAAGTTGGCCTGGATACTGTTGCCGCCCACGGAGCCGCTGATCCACTGCGGCGGAATTATCCCCTCGTGGCCCGGCCGCCCCAGCAAGGCCCCGGCGATTAATACACCAAAAAAGAGAAGGGGCAGGATCTGCTTAGTGAACTCCCAGGTCTGGCCGAGCCATTCTCCCAGTTCTCCCTTGTCGCGGCCGGCAGCCACGGACAGCCCGATAAACCCGGCGGCAAACGGCAAGACCGGGTTCCCCGGGAAGAAGACTGCCAGCAGGGCCGGGGGCAGCGCGATCAGCACCAGCCCCAGCCGGCTCAGACCGAACCAGAGCATCAGGACCAGGCCCAGGACAGCCGAGGACAACGAGGTGAGCACCCATTTCAGTGAATAAAGCCAATACCAGAGCCCGCTGCTGCCTGCCGGCTCTGTCCAGTTGGCGAAAACCAGCACTGCCACCATCGAGGCAAAATAGGCGGCCGTTTTCCACAGCGGCCTGGAGACTTCCGGCTCGGGCAAGGCCGCCTGGCTGACTGCTTTCTGAAGCTCCTCTTTCCTGAAAACCAGGTGCATGACCAGGCCGATCACCACGCTGAAAACGATCGCCCCGACCGCCCGGGCTATGCCGAGCTCGAGGCCCAGCACCCTGGCGGTGAGGATTATCGCCAGTACGTTGATAGCCGGTCCCGAATACAGGAAAGCAGTCGCCGGGCCGAGTCCCGCCCCCATGCGGTAAATGCCGGCAAAAAGCGGCAGTACCGTGCAGGAGCAGACCGCGAGGATTGTCCCGGAGACAGAAGCGACTCCATAAGAAAGAACTTTATTCGCCCCGGCCCCCAGGTATTTCATAACTGAAGCCTGGCTGATAAAGACTGCTATCGCCCCCGCGATGAAGAATGCCGGTACCAAGCAAAGGATTACATGCTTTTGTGCATACCACTTCGTGAGGTAAAACGCCTCCAGCAGGGCATGCTGAAATCTCTCCGAATCGAGCGGCAGATAGAAGAAGGCGATAAATACGGCCAATATTGCCGCCAGAGTTTTCCATTCCTTTTTCCAGTTCATTATATCTCCACCTTAACCTAAAATTACTGCTTGTCGCCAGCCAAATATTCCGTTATAAATCACCCGACCAGCCCGGCCCGCTCCCTGGCTGTCGTTTCCAGCACGCTCTCCACACAACTGAAAAAATTCAGGATACACCTGATCTTGAGCCTGTAGAAGACCTGAAGGCCTCTTTTCTCATCCTCCACTATGCCGGCGTTCTTCAGGATGGACAGGTGTTTCGAGACGGTGGAGGTGTCCGCGCCGATCATCCCGGTGAGCTCGCAGACACAGCGCTCCTGCTTCGAGAGCTCATCCACGATGAACAGCCTGGTCGGATGGGCCATGGCTTTGATTATCCAGGCCCTCAGCTCGAGCTTCTTCTGTGTCCTGGGGTCCATTTTACCTTCCTTTGTTTGCTATTTGGCAATATAGCCAAATAGTGGACGCCTGTCAAGTAATTTTTCCGGCGGCTGCCTGCCTGAAGGACAACCGTCTTATCGGTTCTACGGGTTGCCGCACACCCGGTGGGCCTTTATATTTACCCGGACCATGAATAATCACCCGGAAAGGAAAACCTCATGCTTGCCAGTATAATACGCATCGGCCGGCCGGCGGGTTGCCTGGCTGCGGCAATCCTGCTGTGCCTGGCGTTGCCGGGGTGTTCCGGGCAGGAGAAGCTCCGGATCTACATCGCCAATGACGACCACACCGACTACCTCTGGAGCGCCGGCCAGGACACCTATCGCCAGGCGTTCCTGGAGATGATCGATTACTACCTGGACCTTGCCGACTCCACCGAAAGCCTGCCCTCCTGTCAGCAGAGCCGCTGGAACTGCGACGGCAGTCTCTGGCTCTGGACCTATGAGCGGAACCGGTCGAAGCAGCAGTTCGAGCGCCTGATCGGACGCATCCGGGATGGCCACGTCAACGTGCCGCTCAACCCCCTGGTGCAGGCGCTCGGCGGCGCCCCGGCCGAGGCCGTGCTGAGGGGGATGTACTATGCCGGGACTGTCGAGCGGCGCTACGGCCTGCGCTTCAAGCTCGCGGCGGCTATCGAGAACCAGACCCTGCCCTACGGCCTGGGCTCGCTGTTTGCCGGGTCCGGGGCACGCTACACCTGGCACGGGATCTGTAACTGCGCCACCCGGGTCCCGGATGCCGGGAACCGCGAGCACGAGATCTACTGGTGGCTCGGCCCGGACAGCAGCCGGGTGCTCGCCAAGTGGTACTCGATGCCGGTGTCCAACCAACACCTGGGCGGGTATGCCGAGGCTTTCGACCCGGAGGCGGTGGTGGAATACGTCTCCACCCAGTCGGACACCAACGGGTTCCGAGCACGCTACCCCTACCGGGTGATCGGGGCTTTCGGCAAGGGCTGGGACGAGCTGCAGACCATGACGGATGAGTTCGTGGAGGTGGCCCGCAGCAAGAGCTCTCCCTCGCGCCGGGTGATCGTCTCCAACGAGGTGGATTTCTTCGAGGATTTCGAGAAGACCTACGGCAGGGACCTGCCAGAGCAGGCTGTCAGTTTCGGCAACGAGTGGGACCTGCTGTGCGCCTCTCTGGCCGAGGTCTCGGCCCGGGTCAAGCGCTCGGTGGAGAAGCTGCGCTCCGCCGAGGCCCTGGCCGTGCTGGTCAGCCTGCAAGACCCCTCGTTCATGGAGGGCCGCCGGCTGGAGCGCGAGCAGGCCTGGATGGACCTGGGCCTTTACTGGGAGCACGACTGGACCGCCGATGGCCCGGTGCCGCGCGAGGTGCGACGCGATTGGCAGCGCACCCTGGCCAGGCAGGTCGAG
>JAFGTO010000333.1 GCA_016934095.1 Candidatus Glassiibacteriota bacterium | reverse complement strand
TTCCCACTGCCCCCTCAAGACAGCGTGTCTACCAGTTCCACCACTTCGGCCAAGTATGTCTATGGCTGGGCCGCACCGCCGGCGCCCGGGGCGGGACTCTGCTCCCGGGCCGGCTCCTCCTGGAAGAGGTCATCAGCCACCGGCTGGGTAACCGGCACGGGCCTCGGCGCGGACTCGATCAACTGCTCCTGCACTGCGCTGCGCGGGCCCTCTGTATAGCTGGAGATCAGGGCCAGTCCGAAACTGCTGATGAAGAACAGCGTGCCCAGCACATTGGTCGCCTTGCTGAGGAAAGTGGCCGCCTGACGGCCTCCGAAGACAGCCTCGGTGGTGCCCGAGCCGCCGAACGCGCTGGCCAGGCCGCCACCCTTGCCGGCCTGCAGCAGGATCACGATCACCAGCAGCAGGCAGATAATAATGTGAAACACCAGGATGAAATTGTACAAGGAACCTCCTGAAACCTTTCTGTTTTCCAGGCAAAATAAGCCTGATCTCGATGACTGTCAAGAACTTTCGCTTCCGGCAAACCCGGCGCTCTCAACTGAAATTGACCAGTCTCAGGAAGCTGTCGGCCTCCAGGGAAGCGCCGCCCACCAGGGCGCCATCGATATCCGGGGCGGCCATCAGGCTGTCGACGTTGTCCGGCTTGACACTGCCGCCGTAGAGGATGACCACCTTGTCCGCCAACTCGCGGCCGTGTATCCCGGCGATGATGCCGCGGGTCAGGGCGTGGATCTCCTGGGCCTGCTCCGGGGTGGCTGTCCTGCCCGTGCCGATGGCCCAGACAGGCTCGTAGGCGATCACCAGGCGGGCCATGCGGCTTGCATCCAGGCTGGGCAGCACGGCCTTGAGCTGGTGGGAAACCACTTCCTCGGTGTGGCCGGCCTCGCGCTCCCCGAGCAGCTCGCCGATGCAGAATATCGGTACCAGCCCGGCCTCCAGGGCGGCGGACACCTTCCTGGAGATCAGCTCATCGGTCTCGCCGAAAACGTGCCGCCGCTCGCTGTGCCCCAGGATCACGTAACTGCAGCCGGAGTCCTTGAGCATGGCGGCGCTCAGCTCGCCGGTGAATGCGCCTTTGGCCTCGAAATACATGTTCTGGGCGCCGATGTGGACCCTCTCCGCCCCGGCTGCGAGCTGGGCCGCCTGGGCCAGGTAACAGCCCGGCGGGGCCACCACCACGGTAACTCCCTGGCGCGGCCGGTAAGAGGCGAGGAACCGGCTGAAAAACTCTTTCACCTCGGCGCCGGTGTGGTTCATCTTCCAGTTTGCGGCGATAATGTTTTCTCTCACTGCTGACTCTCCTGTCTTGAGACATGAAGGCTGTCTGTGCGCTCAGCGAAGCGCCACGGCCTTTCTGCGAGACCGCAAGGCCCGCGCTCAGGCATCGTTGAGGGCGGCCAGGCCGGGCAGGTCCTTGCCCTCGAGCAGCTCCAGCGAGGCACCTCCACCGGTGGAGATGTGGGTCATCCGCTTGGAGAGCCCCATTTTCTCGACCGCGGCCACGCTGTCGCCCCCGCCGATCACGCTCTGAGCCCCCCGGCCGGTGACCTCGGCGATCTTCCTGGCCACTTCCTCGGTGCCCGCGGCCAGGGAGGGTATCTCGAACACTCCCATGGGGCCGTTCCAGATGATAGTCTTGGCGGAATCCAGCACTCCGGCGAAAGCTTTTACACTCTCCGGCCCGATATCCAGGGCCTCCCAGCCTTTTTCGATCCCCTCGACCGGTACCACCTTGAGCTGCCCCACGGTGCGCGCGGCGAAATCGAACTGGTCCGAGACCACGCAGTCGACCGGCAGCACCAGCTTGTCCGGGGCTTGTTTCAGCAGGTCCGCGGCCATGGGTACGCGGTCTTCCTCGCAGAGGCTGTTGCCGATCTCCAGGCCCTTGGCCTTGAAGAAAGTATAGGCCATGCCCCCGCCGATGACCAGCTTGTCGACCTTGGGCAGCAGGTTCCCGATCACGTCGATCTTGCCGCTGATCTTGGCGCCCCCGAGCACGGCCACGAAAGGACGGACCGGGTCGTTCACCGCGCCGTGCAGGTACTGGATCTCTTTTTCCATCAGCAGGCCGGAGACCGCTGTCCCGACAAAGGCGGCCACCCCCTCGGTGGAGGAGTGGGCCCGGTGGGCGGTGCCGAAAGCATCGTTGACATAGATGTCGGCCAGGGCCGCGAGCCGGCGGGAGAACTCCGGGTCGTTTTTCTCTTCTGCCTTGTGGAAGCGCAGGTTCTCCAGCAGCAGCACCTCGCCGTCCCGCAGCCCGGCCACGGCTTTTTCGGCGGCCTCGCCCACACAGTCATCGGCGAACTTGACCGGCTTGCCGAGCAGGGCCGAGAGCACCTCGACACACGGCTTGAGGCTCATTTTCGGCACCCGCTCGCCCTTGGGCCGTCCCAGGTGGCTCATCAGCGCCAGCCTGCCGCCGCGGGAGATGATGTACTCGACCGTGGGCACTGCGGCGCGGATGCGCTTGTCGCTGGTAACCTTGCAGTTCTCATCCAGCGGCACGTTGAAATCCACCCGCATTAGCACGCGCTTGCCGGCGGGGGAGATGTCTCTTACTGTTTTCTTGTTCACTTCGGCTCCTCCAGATGGGGCGGAATTGACTAGTGAGCTCATTCCTCGCGGCTTGCCGCGGGGTAAGCGGGCGAAAAAAATAATCAGAAATACTTTATGCAAGCGGGGCGGCGGCCGGGTTCCCGGCCGCCGCCCCGGTCATTCATTCAGTCCCTGAGCGGTTACCGGACCTTATCAGGCCATTTTTTTCAGCAGGTCGATGCAGCGGCAGGAATAACCCCACTCGTTGTCGTACCAGCCGAGCACTTTGACCAGGGTCCCGCCGATCACGCTGGTCGTGCCGGCGTCGAAAATGCAGGAATGGGCGTTACCGATGATATCGACCGAGACAATCGGGTCCTCGGTGTACTCGAGGATCCCTTTCAGGGCACCCTCGGAGGCCTTTTTCATGGCGGCGTTGACCTCTTCCACGGTGGTGGGCTTCTTGACCACCGCCACCAGGTCGGTCAGCGATCCGTCCTTGGTGGGCACGCGTACCGACAGGCCGTCCAGCTTGCCGTTGAGCTCCGGGATCACCTTGCCGATGGCGCGGGCGGCGCCGGTGGTGGTCGGGATCATCGAGACCGCGGCGCTGCGGGCGCGGCGCAGGTCGCTGTGCGGCATGTCCAGGGTGCGCTGGTCATTGGTGTAGGAATGGATGGTGGTCATCAGGCCGTGCTCGATACCGAAACTCTCATGCAGCACCTTGGTCATGGGGGCCAGGCAGTTGGTGGTGCAGCTCGCATTTGAGATCAGGGTGTCGGAAGCCTGCAAAGCTCCGTCGTTGATCCCCAATACGATCAGCTTGACCTCGCCGGTCTTGTCCTTGGGCGGCACGGTCAGGAGCACTTTTTTCGCCCCGGCCGCCATGTGTTTTTTCAGGCTGTCGGGGTCGCGGAACACGCCGGTGGACTCGACCACGAGCTCGGCCCCGAGCTTGGCCCAGGGCAGGGCGGCCGGGTCTCTCTCTGCGGTTACCGGCACCTTGACCCCGTTGACCACGATATTGTCGCCCTCAGCTTTCACCTCGCCGGGGTAAATGCCGTGGGTGGAGTCGTACTTGAGCAGGTGGGCCAGGGTCTTGGCATCCGTGATGTCGTTGATCCCGACCACCTTAAAAGAACCGTCCGCCATGGCCGCCTTGAAGACCAGACGTCCGATCCGTCCGAAACCGTTAATCCCGATCTTGATAGCCATGATTTTCCTCCTCGTGTGATAGGTTGAACTGAAAGATCGTGGATCCCCAGGTTACTGGGCGCGGGCGAAAGTGTAGGCAGCCACGCTGCCCGCGCCGTTTTCTTTCAACACTGCCGCACAGGCGCTGGCCGTAGCGCCGGTGGTCATTACGTCATCGATCAGGCAGACCGAGCGGCCCTGGACCGCTTGCGGCCTCGCCACCCGGAAAGCACCGGCTACGTTGCTCCGGCGCTGTACCGCGCTCAGCCGGGTCTGGGTCCTGGTATTGCGCACCCTGGCAAGGGCGCCGGTCTCCAGCCGCTTGCCGC
This sequence comes from Candidatus Glassiibacteriota bacterium, assembly GCA_016934095.1. Taxonomy (GTDB): domain Bacteria; phylum Gemmatimonadota; class Glassbacteria; order GWA2-58-10; family GWA2-58-10; genus JAFGTO01. The sequence continues at coordinate 3,997 of JAFGTO010000333.1, read as the reverse complement.
AGGCCCCGGCCAGGGCCGCGGCTATTCTCTCGCTCTGGTTGTAGCCGCGCCTGAGTTCCCTCCAGAAGTAGAGGGGCACCGGGACCAGGATCTCCGCCGGCCCGATGACCGAGTCTGCAGCCGGGTGCCGGGCCATCAGTCGCGCCATGGTCAGGGCCAGGCGGTGCATGCCCTGGTACTTGAGCAGGTGCACCAGGTCCGGCACCGGTCCCAGGAACCAGGCGGCCGAGAGGGCGGTCTCCAGGCCGCTCCCCAACCCTTTGCAGAAAGTGCAGGCACCCTCCGTTCCCTGCACGGGCATGCCGCAGCGGGGGCAGTGGCCGGGCCCGCCGAGCGGCGCCACCTTTTCCAGGCAGGAGCGGCAGAGGAGCTCTTCGCGGTGCTCAACGCTCCCGCTGCAGCAGACACAGGCCGGGGGGTAGAAAAAGTCGGTCAGGGCCTCGGCCGCGGCTTTCAGCGCCCCCGGCAAGGTTTTATCCTCCCCCGGCCCTGCGGGTGCGGAAGGCCGCCAGGATACGGTAGCAGCCGAACGCGAACAGGCCCAGGCAGATAAGCTGGTTGTTGGTCAGCGGCAGCGGAGCGCTCAAGATATATTGCTGCGGCTCATAGTAGCGGAAAAAATCCACCGTGAACCGCGCCGTGCCGTACAGGACCAGCAGGCTGCCGAACATGACCCCGGCCGGCGGCCGCCTGCGCTCGACAAGCAGCAGGATGGCAAAGATCAGCAGCCCGTAGGCCACGGCGTAAAGCTGGGCCGGATGGATCGGCTGGTGGAAATGGCTGCCCGCGGCCGAGACTGCGGGGAACTGAACTGCCCAGGGCAGCTCGCACGGCAGGCCGTAACAGCAGCCGTACAGGAAACAGCCGACCCGGGTCAGGGCCACCCCCAGGGCGATGGCCGGCGAGAGCAGGTCGGCCATCAGGTAAAAATCGATCTCTTTCAGCTTCAGGTAAAGCCAGCTTACCGCCAGGCTCAGCAGGATCCCGCCCATCATGGACAGCCCGCCCTCCCAGATGTAAAAGATCGACAGCGGGTTGTCCGAGTATTCACTAAGGTGGGTTACCGCATAGAAGATGCGCGAGCCCACGATAGCAGAGAGCAGTATATAGAAACACAGGTCGAGCAGGACATCCTGGTCGATACCTTTCTTGAGCACCCTGGGCCTGGTGGTCAGGTAGCCGACAACAAAGCTGACTACCAACATCAGGCCGTAGGTCTTGACCTCCAGCGGCCCTATCTTGAAAAGCACGGGGTACAAGCTAGTCTTCCTCCATCCGGTAAAGCAGGGGAAAAAACTCCCTCAGCATCTTATCCCACTCATCCTGCTCCTGCTGCGAGCCCGCCAGGATTTTCCTGCAGCTATCGGCCCAGATACGGGAGCTGTCGAGCTGTGCAAGCTCGTAGTAACTGTAAACCAGGCCCAGGTAGCCCAGTTTCAGGCCCGGCTCCAGGTCAAGCGCCCGGGTGAAAAGGCTGATTGCCGGCCCGGGTTGGCCGGTGCGCATCAGGCAGCTTCCCAGCAGCGCGAAGGCCCGGCTGTCCAGGCTGTCGGCGGCGACAACCCTGCGATAAAGCCCGGCTGCGTTGTGGTAATCCTGCCGGGCGAACGACAGGTCGGCCTCGCGGCGCAGGCTGTCCAGGCCGGAGGAGCTCTCCTGCCCGCCCAGGCAGGCGCTGACCGATACCCAGGCCCAGAGGGCCGTGAGCGATACAATCCGGCACGCTGTTATGGTAATCCGCCTTATCAGGTTAAAGGGTATAAAAAATAATCTCAGGACCCGTTCAAGTCAAGGACAGTCGCCGTTTTTTTGGGAATGACCCGATGGGGCAGGGGCTGACGGAGGGAAATACTCTCAAGGCTGAGGCAAGGGGGAAAAGCACGGCGTAAAAGCGGCATCGAGCAACGGGTCTCACCGGCCGGCCGCGAAGGTCCCTGGCAGGCTGGGTTATCGGCTGGCGAAATACCAGGGACCATCATCTTCCGGGCATTTATGGTCGATAATCTCTCGCAGCAGAAATATCGCGTCTTTGATATCGGCCAGACCGTCCCCGTCACGGTCCATGCACCTGCCGGAAGCACCGCTTCTTAACAGGATCAGGAATTTAATCACGTCGGTTATCAGCACCCTGCCGTCTTTGTCGATATCGCAGCCGCATTCCAGGCATGTTTCAAAGCTGAACACCGGGCTCCATTCTCCAGGAGCTCCCTTCCTGTCTCTTGCCCTGACTTTCCAGTAGTAAACCGCTCCGGGACTGAGCCAACCCGGCGGAAGCTGCCATTCGGCAGCAGGGGAGCCTGTCTCGGTGTGCAGCGATGTCGAGACAGGCCAGCGGCACCGGGGATCGAAAGAAAGCAGAATCTGGTAATCCGCTACCTGGCCGGTTCCATCCATGTCGCTGGCGGCCGTCCATCTGAATAAGGGTGCCTGGTCTGCGGTGATGCTTCTGTCGGCCGGGTAGAGGGCCCGTGCCGGGGCGGACGGCGGATGATTGTCATAACGCTCCCGCCAGCAATGAGTTATCCTCACTTTATGGATGCCCCTGGATTTATCCCTGTAGCGGATAAGGTTCTTCCCCAGGGAAAGCCCCGGCAATGAGAAAGGGGCACACTGGATGTCCGTAATCACTTCCAGGGAAATCAGGTTTTCCCCTGAGAGGAGTCGCGGATCGATACGGTCCTTTTGTTCCAGTAACAGGGCATAGGCGTGCCTCCCCTGGTTGCCCGCAGGATAGAGAATTTCATCCAGGTCGGCCCGCAGCTCGACGCCAGCCGATTTGTCCTTCATGACTTCAAAGCTCGTCTCCCTGCACGATCCCGTTGAATCGAGAAAGACCTTGACATCGACATCGTCCCAGGAGGACACCTGCCCGGCCGGGACCCTGGCAACCACCTCGGCACCGATCACCGTATAAGGGGAGTATATTTCCAGTTTGTCCTGAGCCGGCGTTTTCAGCCCTCCGGCCTGCTGCCCAGCCGGGTCCAGTCTCCAGGTCAGCTTGCCGTCGCCATAGCAAATGGGCTTTCTCCACGGCCTGTGGTCTATCTCGTACTCAGCTTCATGCCACCTGTAATTGTAATAAACAGACCCGCCCTTCCAATTGCGGATTAGCCTTTCGCCGGGCCGCAGAGTCATGGCCATGGTATGGGGCTCTTCGGAGAAGCCGTCCCAGCAGGGTTGAAGGTAGCAGCCCTGGTCGCCTTCGAAATAATGCAGGAACTGAGGGCTTTTGCCATCCTGCCAGACAAATTCATTCCCGCCTTCCATATCGGTGAACACGGTACGAACCGCCCTGCCGCGCATGGAGAATCCGGTAAGAAAGTAATTCGCGAACAGACCCCCTGTAGGCATCTGGTCCTGCCATAGCTGTTCGATCGAGGCGATCCTGAGATTATCTTCCATCAGATAGTAGATCCCGATACTGCTGTCCAGCATGTGCCAGTTTTCTTCGTACCGGAATTCGCTGACCGAGTGGTGCCAGACAGTCCAGTGACGGGCCCTCATGCCCAGGGCCCTGGCAAGGGCGACACAGTTCTGGGCGTGGTAAGCGCAATTGCCGTAGCCGTAGACATTGAAATAAATCACAGGGTTCATGGCTTCAAAATCACCTGGGGAAGCAATCTGCTGCGAGTTGTTCATCACGAAAGCCCAGATTGCATGCGCCTTTTCCTTTTCTGTAGAACAGCCGCGCGTTGCCTCTGCGGCGATAGATTCGACATCGCACCAATCAAGCGCTCCGTTTACAGTGATCCGCGGGTTGACCACCGGCTCAGCGCCGAGGTTCTCGATAATAATCGTCTCATTTACCGGGTCCCTGTATCCCCCGACTTCAATCTCATAAGTGTAATCGTGGGCTGTGATGATCTGGACGTGAGTTTTCTCTGTCGTGCTGTCGCCGCAGAGGGCAAGGCACACGGTCTGGAGCAGGAAGCTGATACTCTGTGAAAACATGTTTGCCAACACCTGCCTTATCGTTGCTAACAGATCTCAGCCAGAG
>JAFGTO010000332.1 GCA_016934095.1 Candidatus Glassiibacteriota bacterium | reverse complement strand
TCATTTTCGGCCTGCTGGTGCTCACTGTCAGCACATCCAAATACGTGCTCAGCTCCGACCTGTGGACAGTCCTGCTGATCCTGGTCTCCCTAGGCGTGGTCGGGTTCTTCTGTCTCAAGTTCGATTTCAAGTACGCGGTCGGCGCGATCGTGGCCCTGATCCACGATGTCGTTATCACGATGGGTATTTTCTCGCTGCTCAACGAGGAGATCAGCCTGTCGATCGTGGCCGCCCTGCTGACCATTGTCGGCTACTCGCTCAATGATACGATCGTGCTTTTCGACCGCATCCGCGAGGAATACCCCAAAGAGCGCAAGCGCCTGTCCCTGCCGCTGATAATCAACAAGAGCATCAATGCCGTGCTCTCCCGGACCCTTATCACCTCGCTCACCACCTTGCTGGTGATCCTGATCCTGCTGATTTTCGGAGGCGAGGTGATCCGCCCCTTCGCCCTGGCTATTTTCATCGGGATCATTGTCGGGACATACTCCTCGATCTATATCGCCTCGCCCATTCTGATCATATGGCACGAGCGATTCGGCGAGGGAAGGGACCTGGCGCGCAAATTAACTGTCCGGGCCTGAGACCCATGAAATCCCGTCTCGCAATCCTGGTTTTTCTGGGGTCGGCCGCAGTCTCCTGCAGCGAGAGCGAAAAGCCGGTGAATGTGGATTTCCTGCCTCTGCTCCACGTGGCGGATATCAATTTCACCAGCCCCACTTACCTTGCAGACAGCACCTTGCCGCTGGACCAGGACCTGCCTTCCGGTACCAACCTGTCGTACAGCTACCGCATGGTAGCCACCCGGCTCAACCTGCGGCAGGCCGGCTCGGATATCACCGAGGTCGAAAGCGTCCTGCTGAGGTTCCGGATGAGCATCGAGTCCCGCGGCTTCGACGGCACCGGTGAGGTCACCCTTTATCTCGGCACCGGCGCCGATGTCTATAACGACCCTACTGCCCTGGTACTCAACGATAAAAAAATCCTGCCGGCAACTTTCGAGTTTTCCTCCTCCGACCGCCGTCTCCCCTTTATTCTCGACCAGGATGAGTTCTATTTCGGCTACCAGGTGCTGCTCGAGCCGCTCAGGCTTTCCAGCCGCAGCAACTCGGCCACCGGCCTGATCGAGACACTCGCTGCAGAGATAAAAGGGCTGCGGGGTATTCGCTGAGCTCCGCCTTGTCTGACCCTTTCCCACCCGGCCGGTCCTGTCGCTCCCGCAAGGCAGGCCCCCTGGTGCCGGGAGCTTTTTTCTTGTAATCGGCACCGATTTTATTATCATAAATCTCGAATTCTTTTCTCCGGTCAAGCTTTATACTATCTTTAAATTGTTATCTTTAAAAGGAGATTGAAATTTGCATGGCATAAACCAAAAAACTGTTAATGAGAATAACAAATTAAGAATTGAAGACCGTGCCGTACACGACTGGTACCGCTTTGTTCTGTCTTTTCCACCTCATCTGGTACGGTACTATATTGAACGCTTCGAGCTGGACTCGGACAATTGCGTATTGGATCCTTTTTGTGGTACCGGCACTACACTCGTGGAATGTAAAAAAACAGGTATTGAAAGCATCGGAATTGAAGCCAACCCGATGGCATATTTCGCCAGCAAAATCAAAGTTGATTGGAGCGTAGACCCTGAGGGATTATTAAACCATGCAAACAGGATCGCCATCCTTGCTGCGGAGCGGCTAACGTCTGACGGTATCGAGGATTATGATGATTTACCTTTATTCCATACCGGAAAAGATACTGTCAAGAAGCTTCGGACTCTCTCCGATGAAACCTTTGGCCTGTTATTAAAAAATTCGATAAGCCCCCTGCCACTTCATAAAATTCTCGTATTGCTTAATACCATGCAGGAAATAAAAGATGAGCGTTTCCTGGAATATGAGAGGCTTGCCCTTGCAAAAGCACTCGTGTTCCATGTAAGCAACCTTAATTTCGGGCCCGAAGTCGGAGTCGGTTCTATCAAGCTTGATGCACCGGTAGTACCGATATGGTTGAACATAGTGAGGGAAATGGCAAAGGACGTGTCTGACCTGCAAAGTGTTACTAATACAGAAGCTTATGTCTACAAAGGTGATGCAAGAAAAACTTCTTCTCTGATAAAACCAAATTCTATCGATGCTGTAATTACTTCACCGCCATATCCCAACGAAAAAGACTATACACGTACGACTCGTTTGGAATCGGTGCTCCTCGGTTTCATTAAAAACAAAGAAGACCTTCGCGCTCTAAAGAAAAATATGGTAAGGTCTAATACAAGAGGTGTGTATAAAGGCGATAATGACGACATTTTAGTTGAAGATCACAAGGAAATACAACGAATAGCAGACATGATTGAGAAAAGACGTTTAGAACTAGGTAAGACATCGGGCTTTGAACGTCTTTACTCCAAGGTTACAAGACTATATTTCGGAGGTATGGCTCTGCATCTTGCTGAACTGAGAAATATACTTCGTCCCGGTGCTAAATTGGCATACGTAGTTGGGGATCAGGCATCTTATTTAAGAGTGATGATTCGTACAGGGCAAATCCTTGCAGACATTGCCAAATCACTCGGCTATCAAGTTAGAGGAATTGATTTGTTCCGCACCAGACTGGCAACCGCAACCAAAGAGCAGTTAAGGGAGGAAGTTGTTTTACTTTGGTGGCCGGGAAATAAAATTTAGTAGAAGGAATAATCCTATGCAAAAACAGAGTATTTATTCATCACTGATAGAACGAATTTTTACATCTAAATTCAAATCCGGAATGCAAAAAGTAGACTTCGAGCGGGAAGAACTTATCAAAATAGCAGAAGAACTTGGAGTCAATCTGCCCAAAAACCTTGGAGACGTCATTTACAGTTTCAGGTTTCGCAAAGATTTGCCAAAAAACATTCAGTCCACCGCCCTGGAAAACAAAACATGGATTATCCGCCTTTCCGGGATCGGCAAGTACAGTTTCGTCATGGTCGAAGATAAACCACTGGTTCCGAATGAAAGCCTGACCTCGACAAAAGTACCGGACTCTACCCCCGGAGTAGTCGCCAAATACGCACTGAGCGATGAACAGGCTCTTCTGGCAATAGTCCGGTACAACAGGCTGGTGGACATTTTCACAGGGGTCGCATGTTATTCTTTACAGAACCACCTGCGGACTAACGTTCCGGATCTGGGTCAGGTCGAAACAGATGAACTCTATGTCGGTCTCAACAAAAAGGGTATGCATTTCGTAATTCCAGTGCAGGCAAAAGGTGGTATAGATAAATTGAGTGTTGTACAGATAGAACAGGACATGGCGGTCTGCAAATACAAATTTCCTTCACTGATATGCAGGCCTGTTGCAGCCCAGTTCATGAAGGACGGGATTATTGCCATGTTTGAATCCGAGCAGGATGGAGATGATATTGGAATAGTATCCGAGAAGCATTACAGGCTTGTATCTCCGGAAGAAGTTACGGAAGAAGATTTATCCAGATATAGTAATCGCATGTCAGATTAGATAATTCTACGATAATGAGAATATTCATCCCTGCTTACTGCCTTTTTATCTAACCGACCCTTGAGGTAAAAATGCCAGGTAAACATCCGATTCTCGTAATATGTATAAAAAGTTTCATTCAAAGCCTTTTCAGTTTATCTGCCTGTCTGTTTTGCAGCCTAATAATTGTTTTGTCTCTGAGCTCCTCCCTCCGGGCCGCGCCCCGCCCGGTTGTCTTCGCCTCTTTCGAGGATCCCGGCGAGGTGGCCGCCTGGCAAGCCGAAGGAGGGGCCGCTCTCGAGGCTTCTTCCGAGTTTGTCGCCTGGTTCGACCGCAGCCTCAAGGCCATGTTGCCTTCCGGGGGCCAGGCCCGGGTCGGCACAGGGGATGTCCCCGCGGACTGGCACCTGCACGAAGCCTTTCGCTTTTTCTGCTACAGCCCGCTGCCTGCTGAGCTGGTCCTGACCCTGACCGACAGGCAGGGCATGACCGCCCGGCGGAGGATCCACCTGAAGCGCGGGTCCAACCACATACAGCTCGAACTCGCCGGGCTCTACGGGATAAACCTCCGGGAGATGGCCGCCCTCCGGCTTTCGCTGCCCGCCGGCCTCGGCGAAACCACGGTCTACCTCGACCGTTTCAGCCTCGACAGCTTCAACCATGTGCTGGAGAGCCGCGGCAGGATGGACGTCTCCTACAGCCGCGAGGTGGCCACACCCCATGTCCCCTGGGCGCTGCCCCTGGCCGGTGGGCCGGTCCGGGCTCTCTTCGTGCCGGATGTTATCAACGGCAGGGCGGTCATCGAGCTGGCCCAGCGGCTGGACCTCGATTTCAAGGCCACGACCCTGGGAGGCTCCTACGCCACCAACATCTGGGGGTTCGGCGACTTCTACGGCATGAGAGGCCGGACCAGGCAGGAAAGCCCGACCGCGGTGTTCAGCCTGGCCTACACCTACCTGGCCGATGAGCTGCTCAACGGGCCGCGCTACGACCTGATCGTCATCCCCGGGGCGCGACCCTGGGGCGAGTACCCGGCCGCGGTCAGGCAGGAGATCAGAAGGCGGGTGGCCGATGGCTGCGGCCTGGTGCTGGCCTACCCTTATTTCGACCCGGACTACGACAACCGCGACCTGGCGGAAATGTCTCCCCTGGTCGACGTGGAAAAGGTGGTCGAGATCAACCCGAACAACTTCCTGGTCGAGGACAGCACCTCGCTGTACCGGGTGGCCTGGGAAAAGAGCCGACCGCACTATATTACCCGCAACGTGCCCCTCGAGGCTTTCCCCTTCGGGCAGATGCACTATGCCAGGTGCCGCGCCGCCGGCGAGGTGCTGCTCGAATGCAAAAATCCCGACCGGACGCCGATCCTGGCGGTCCGCTCTTTCGGCAAGGGGCGGGTGGCCGCTTTCAGCTACGGCGAGCGCGGCATGATCCCCCGTCTCAGCAGCATCTGGCAGGTGGAAGCAGAGTACCCCTACTGGGAGTACTTCTACAGCCTGCTGATCCGCAGCATGGTCTGGGCCGCCGGACGCGAGAGCGAGGCCGCGGTCGAGAGCATCGGGTTCTCGGAAGCCGGGGTCGCCAAGATCCAGGTAGCAGGCCCGCCGAATGACCAGGGCAGGGTCCTGGAGGTGGTCTTCCGGGACGGTTTCGGGCGGACTGTCGACTCCACTCACGTCGCGGTGCCCGCCTCCGGCCGGGGAACCCTGAAAGTATCTTATCCCGGGTCCGGCCCCAGGGGAACCGTGCTGGTGGACACCAGGCTGCTCGAGCGGCAAAAGGTACTGGACTGGGGAAGCCTGGTTGCGCACCTGCAGGAAGATACTTCGGTCGACTCCATTGTCTTCTCCGCCGGGCGCTTCCGCCCGGGCGAGATGGTGGCCGGGGATGTGTTCCTGACCTGCCGCAGGGGCAAGCGCGCGGAGCTCTGCCTGGAGCTGCGCGACAACTATGGCCGCCTGCTCGACACCCTGGGCCTGCAGCTCGGGTCCCCGGCCCCGCCGAGAGTCTCCTTCCGGCTCGACCCGCAGGGAGCGCTCAGCCACCTGATCTGGGTCGACTGCATGGTGAAGGCCAATGGACACCGGGCGGACCGCAGGCGGGCCGAGGTCTTCTTCCAGCGGGGCGCGGTCTGGGACGACTACGACGTGGTGATGTATCTGTTCGGCCCGGACCCCATGCCGGGACTCTGGCCCACAATCGAGAGCAGGCTGAAACAACTGCATACCACCACCCTGAGCAGCTACCCGCTGGAGCTCTGCAAGTACGCCAACTTCTCGGTGCAGGCCCAGACCCGCATTTCAGGGCAGGAGAGCCCGGATGGAAATCTGCGAGACTACTACGACAAGATGAAAGAGGACTACCTGTCCACCGGGGACAAGCACCTGCTGGTGCGCCAGTACTGCCTGAGCGACCCGAAGTACCTCGAGGATGAGGCGGCCGAGCTGAAAGAGCTCTGCGCCCCCTGGGTGCCTTTCTCGCCGATGAGCTATTACATCTACGAGGAGCCGAGCCTGACCTGTTACGGCGATGCCTGCGACATCTGTTTCAGCCCGCACTGCATGGCGGCCATGCGCAAGTGGCTGGCGGGCGAGTATGGGACCCTGGAGCGGCTGAACGAGACCTGGGAGACCTCGTTCGCAAGCTGGGATGAAGTGGAGCCGGACGATGCGGTCCAGGCCCAGGCCCGCGGGAGCTACGCTTCCTGGGCAGACCACCGCACTTTCATGGAGGTTACCTACGCGGGTAACTGCGAATACGTGGCCCGGACCCTGCGCGAGATCGACCCCACCGGCATCGTGCTCAATTCCGGCACCCAGATCGTAGGCTCGCACAACGGCTGCGACTACTGGCGGCTGGACAGGATCTTCTGGCACCTCAACCCCTATTCCGGCGACAACCAGATGGACTTCCACCGCACTTTCGGAAGTGGGCTCAAGCTCTCGGCGGGCATGGGCTACGGGAGGAGCGGGAGGGAGGTGCCCTACGGGCTGTACTCCAACCTGTTCGACGGGTCCTGGGCTGGCTCGTACGTTTTCTGGCAGTACAGCATGCTGGACCCGGACCTGACGTTCTGTCAAAGCGCCCTGGACACGCGCGAAGGGTTCGAGGAGATGGTCGGCAGCGGTATCGCGCGCCTGTTCAAGAACCTGCCGCGCGGCCACGACAACATCGCCATCCACTACAGCATGGCCTCCGCCCACGGGACCTGGATCACTGACGGCAAGATGGCCCCTCAGGTGACCTACAACACCAGCCGGGCGTTCGACCGTTTCAGGGAAGACCGCGACGGGTGGGTCAGCCTGCTC
>JAFGTO010000040.1 GCA_016934095.1 Candidatus Glassiibacteriota bacterium | reverse complement strand
TCCTGGTTCAGGCTGATCTCGGCTCCTCGGGCAGGGGGTGCACCCCTGTAATAAAAATAGTGCCGGATTTGATGAATTGACCAGCGAGCGCGTTCCCCCCGGCTTGCTCAAGGGGAGTCTTTAATAACCGGGCTGAAAATATCCGGCCGGGTCCCGATGCTCAGAGCAGGGGCAGGTAGCGCTCCAGCTCGTACTCGCTGACCCGCCTGTGGTAGCGCTGCCACTCGATTCTCTTGTTCTGGATCAGTTTCTCGAACAGGTCGTCGCCCAGGGCGGTGCGCACCAGGGCACTGGTCTCCATCCGGCGCACCGCGTCCAGCAGGTTGTCCGGCAGGCTCTCGATGCCGCGCTTGCGCAGCTCCCCGGCGTCCAGCGCGGTAATATCCTCCTCCACCGGCTGGGGCAACTCGTAGCCTTTTTCAATGCCTTCGAGGCCCGCGGCCAGCATTACCGAGAAAGCCAGGTAGGGATTGCAGGCCGGGTCCGGCACGCGGAACTCGACCCGCATGGCTTGTTTTTTGTCCGGGTTGACCAGGGGCACGCGCACCATGCTGGCGCGGTTGCGCAAGGCCCAGGTGACATGTACCGGGGCATCGTACCCTGCCACCAGGCGCTTGTAGGAGTTGACCCACTGGTTGGAGACCGCCACGATTTCCGGGGCGTGTTTTAGCAGGCCGGCGATAAAGGCCTTGGCCAGGCCGGAGAGCCGGTTTTTGTCTTTCTGGTAGTAGAGGAGGTTCTTTTCACCCTTGAACAGCGACTGGTGGATGTGCATCCCGCTGCCGTCGTGCTCGGCCAGGGGCTTGGGCATGAAAGTAGCCCAGACCCCCTCGCGCAGGGCAATCTCCTTAACCACCAGCCGGAAAGTCATGGTGTTGTCGGCCATGCTCAGGGCATCCTCGTAGCGCAGGTCGATCTCGTGCTGGCTGGGGGCGATCTCGTGGTGGCTGCTCTCGGTGGGGATGCCCATCTTTTCCAGGGTCAGCACCGTGTCGCGCCTGAGGTCGCTGGCCACGTCCAGGGGTGTCAAGTCGAAATAGCCGCCGCTGTCCAGACCCTGGGGCGGCCTGTCCGCGGTGCCCTTGAAATAGAAGTATTCCAGCTCGGCGCCGACATAGTAAGTATAACCCATCTGCCTGGCGCGCCTGAGGTTTCTTTTCAGCACCTGCCGCGGGTCGGCCTCGTAGGGGGAGCCGTCCGGGCGGCAGATGTCGCAGAACATGCGGGCCACCGACATCCCTGCCTCCGATGACCTCCAGGGCAGCACGCAGAAAGTCTCGGGATCGGGCACGGCCAGCATGTCGCTCTCCTCGACCCGGGTAAAACCCTCGATCGAAGACCCGTCGAAAACCTTGCCGTTATCCAGGGCATCATCCAGCTCCTCGACCGTGATCGCAAAGCTTTTCAACATGCCCAGCATATCGGTGAACCAGAGGCGGATGAATTTGACCCCGTGCTCGCGCGCCATGCGCATGACATATTCCTTGCCTTCCTCGTTCATTGTCCGTTCTCCCGCTGCTTGGAAAGGTTTCCCTCAGCCTTTTCCCTGCCGGCCGCGAGGGGGACTGCGAAAAACTCCCGGGCAAAAGCCTGCGCCTCGGAAAAAATACTGCTCGGGCGGCCCCGGCTGTCCAGCTCCAGCACGATCATCCCGTCAAAGGGCACTTCCGCCAGGGCCGAGCGGAAACCCTGCCAGTCCACAGAGCCGGTGCCAGGGACCAGGTGCAGGTCCATGTGCATGCCCCAGATATTGTCGTTGAGGTGGACCGCAAAGATGCGGTCCGCATAAGCGGTGAATTCGCCGACTACGTCGCCGTGGTTGAAGATCACGTGGCCGGTATCCAGGCAAAGCCCCAGGTTGGCCCGGCCGCTGCGCACCACGAACTCGTAGAGCTCCCCCACCTTTCTTCCGTAGCGGCGGTTGCGGTGCCCAGGCATGTTTTCCACCGCCAGCCGGATGCCGTAGCCTGCGGCCAGGTCCGCCAGCCTGACCAGGGAACCCTCGGTCCGTGCGGTCATCTCGCCGTAATGGTAATCGGACTCATCCGCCCCGGCAGTGAACGGGTGCACCACCACCTGGCTGGCGCCTAGGAAGTCGGCATGGTCGAGGCTGCTGCGGACCAGGCCCTCCCAGACACTCATGCGTCCGGCCGGGGACCCCGGCTGTGCCACGGTGAACGGGGCGTGTATCGAAACGATGCGCAGGCCCAGGCGCCTGGCGGTCCGGTCCACCTGCCGGACATCCTCCGCCTCGTTGCGGGGGTCGAGGTGTTTCAGGTTGCCCCAGAGCTCGACATTCCTGAAGCGGCCTGCGGCTATGCGCTCCAGCGCTTCCCTGAGCGGCACCTTGAGGAAATTGGTGGTCGAGTATACCAGCTTGTTCCCTGACAGTACCTCGTCCAGCCAGGCTTCTTCTTCCCTGCCTTCGGCCCGGGTCACCGCTCTGTCTCCTTTTGTTCGCTGTCGCTGCCGGTGAGCCTGCAGTATCTTTCCACCTTTTTTTCCCAGTCCACCAGGCGGCAGACCAGGGAGCGCTGTTTTTCCAGCTCGCCGGCCAGTTTTCTCTCGCTTCCCTGGGGATATCCCATCCTGCGGGCCAGGAAAAGGAACTCCCGGCTCCCTGCTTCCGGGACTACCAGGTCGCGGGCATTGCCGCGCAGGATACGCAGGGCGTTAATCAGGCGTCGCAGGAAATCGTGCGCCTCGAGCAGCCGGCGGAACTCCCCTGCAGGGACATACCCGCCTTTGCTGAGGGCTTTCAGGGTATCCCGGGTCGAGGGGCACCTCAGGGTCGGGTCTTGGGCGCCGTACTCGACCTGCAGGTGCTGGACATGGTATTCGACATCCACCAGGCCGCCGCGGCTGAACTTGGCGTTCCAGGTGCCGGGTTTTACGAACTCCTCGAGCTGGCGCAGGCGCAGGCGGTAAAGCTCTTTCATGTTGAGCGGCCTGCTGCCGTAGACGAAGCCTTGCAGGAATTCCGCCACCCGGTTCCCCAGCTCCTCATCCCCAGCGATAAAGCGCAGGCGCACCAGGCACTGGCGCTCGAAATCCCAGGCCTGGCCCTCACCGCTGTAGTACTCTTCAACCTGGGCCAGCGAATTGGCCAGCGGCCCCTGGTTCCCGTGCGGTCGGAAGCGCAGGTCCAGCTCGAAAATACCCCGCCGGCGTGAGCGGATACTCTTGATAATTTTCTGCACCAGTCTTACATGGTACTCGTGGTTGGAGACCGGCTCCCTGCCGTCGGTGTGCCCGCTGCCCGAATAGATAAAGAGCAGCTCTATATCCGAGGCGTATCCCAGCTCCCTGGCCCCGGCCTTGCCCAGGGCAAAGACCGCGAACTTGCAAGGGCTTCCGTCTTTCAGCACCGCCTTGCCGTGCCGCCTGCGCAGCTCGCTGTCTGAGATGCGGTAGGCCGCCTCGACCACTACTTCCGCCAGGTCGGTCAACTCGCGGCTGAACTCGGTGAAGCTGTCGACTTTGTCAAGGATGTGCCGCATGTCTATGCGGAACATCTCGCGGTCCTTGAAGCGGTTCAGGGCATCGGCGGCCTCCTCGAAAGATTTCTTTCCCAGCAGCGCCAGCTCGCACTCCGCCCACATGGTAGCGCGGTCCTTGTAATGTTCCAAAGCCTCCAGGTCTTCGAAAACCGGCAACAGGTTCTCGTACTGCAGTCGCAGGAAATCTTCCCAGAGGAAATTACTAGTGCCGAAAAGCCTCGCCAGGGCCTCCATAACCGATTTTTCCTGGAGGTTCAGCATTTGCCATCCCTGTTTTTCCGCTACCCGGCCGTCCTCGTAGATCCTCTCCACCAGCCGCTCGAAATTGGACAGCGCCATGGTGGGGTCCGGGCTGCGCACCAGCAGGTGGGAGAACTGCTTGACCAGCACCACGATGAACTTAAGCTCGTCGATCCGCTGCTTGCCGCTGATTTGAGCGCCTTTGTTGTCGGCGATAAGGAAACGGTCCTCGATCCTGCCGCCGGTGGTATTGATCGACAGGGAATGGATGTCCACCCTGCGCATGGCCAGGGCGTTGGTAAAAAGGTAAAGGAAAGCCGCCGTGTCCTCGGCTTCGATATCCATCACGGTGTACCTGTCCGAGAGGCTGTTGTCGATCTTCACCTCTACCGGCAGCAGGGTTTCGGCGAGCCGTCGCTGGTGTCCGGCAAGGTACTCCACCACTCTCCGGCTGACCTCGTCCCGCGCCTCGGCGGCTTTTCCCCCGGCCAGCTTGCCGACCAGGGAGTCGAGGTTTTCCTCCAGCCGCCTCCAGTCCGGGGTCGTGCCTTCCATCGAGCGCACGGTAAAGATATCGACTATCTTCTTCCTCCGCCTGAGGGTATCCTCATCTTCCGGGCCGGCTTTTACACTGCGGCGGAGGTATTTCCGCGAGCGGAAATCGAACCTGGGGCGCCCGGCCTTCTCAGAAAAGTCCCGGCAGCCGCTCTCGGCGTAAGTCCAGACTTCCCCCTGCTCGATGCTGATCCCCACGGAGGCCAGCGAGCCGGCGATCAGCGAGAACAGGCCGGGGAAATCGAAAGCCACCAGGGTAAGCTCCCACCGGCCCTGTTCCAGGGCACGCTCGGACAGCAGGCATCGCCGGGAGGCGTCCAGCCCGGCGATGGCATCCAGGTGGCGGGCGATCTGAGGGTCGCTGTAGCGGCCCAGATACAGGCTGTCCATGCGCTCCAGGTGGTCCGCTGCCTGCTCCCGGCCTGCCTTGCGGCAGAGTGCAGCCAGGCTCTCCAGGCGGTCATCAGCCTCAGCCAAACGGCGTCTCCCTTTTTCTGATCCGGAATCCGGCATCGAGAATCTTCCGTTCGGGTTGTTCCGCCGCCTGCCGGTCCACAGCATGGCAGCGGTCTCTGAGGCTAATAATAATCAGCCTTTAAATGAATTACAAATAAATTACTACCGGCTGAAGCTGGTAGGCTTATCAGCCTTACGCTCGAACGGATAAATCCGTCCTGAGCGTCTGATAAAGGCCGCCGTTTTGAAGCGGCGGCAATTTACGATTACTGCATCTAGTCGAGTAGATCATCCATTACTGGATTTCACCCTCACAGAACCGGACGTGGGGCGTTACCCCATCCGGCTCTTCC
>JAFGTO010000331.1 GCA_016934095.1 Candidatus Glassiibacteriota bacterium | reverse complement strand
GCAGGCCGCGAAAAAAATGACCGCCAGCCCGGGTGCCGGGGTCTGCGGCCCTGGAATGATCGGGATTTTTTCTCGAATATTAATAAATTGCTTAATTAGCCTTAAAATAGAAATTTTCCCAACCCTTGGTTTGTCGGTAATCCAGGCAAAAAGTTTTCAGCCGGAGGGAATTACTCCGACAATTCTTCCAATTCGGCTTTGATCTCCACGATATCATCAACTAGCCTGGTCACTTTTTTCACCACCGAGTGCGACAAGCCCAGTGCGCCGGCAAGCCTTTCGAGGGTGAGCCATTCGACCTCGTCTACGTTTTCATCCAACATTACCATAACGTAGGCATCCCGCAGCAGGCAGACACGCAGCAAGGGCTCCTCCATCTTGGCGGTAAGCTCCCCCAGGGACAGCGACTGATTCTCGGTCAGGTTTCTGGCTTTGTCCGGGACATCCGCAGGCAAATCAAGGTAGGTTATTAAGTTCTTGATAAACCGGTCCTCAGTCGAGGATACCCCGCCGATCCTGGCCACTTCCCTGAGAGCGGCAATGTAGTATACCATCTTTTCTTCCGGGATTTCAGCCTTGAAATCCATAAGCATACTGGGTGTCAGGTTGAACAGGTCTTGTACGCGTACCATGGTCTCCTCCTTGCAGGGGATAGATATTTGTTTTCACCAGGCTGATTCTTTAGCCGGCCCATCCACGATTTCTGGTACGTCCAATGATAAATACTGCTGTTCTTCCAATTAAAAATAAGAAAGAATGTATGAAAACGAAAATCTTTTTCCTGGTTCGAGAGGAAATACAGTTGAATTGAACAGCGTGAGCATTCCTGGCGTTCTGACAGATTTAGCCCGGATCATTCATAACTTTTAGCAACCAGTAAGCCCTGTGCTCTGTCAGGGGCGGGCTGGCATCCTTTTTGCTCTCCTCCCGCCGGTCGGTTTAACCGAATACCAGTGCCAAAGCAAAAAGGCTGCCAGCCCGCGCCCACTGGCGTTTTAACATGCACGAGCTGAAGTCCTCATGAATTATCCGGCTCAGTAATCCCTCACTTCCGGGGTCCCGGCGCCCCACTGGCGCAGGATTTCAAAGAGGGCGATCCCGGTGGCCGCGGCCACGTTGAGGCTGTTCTTGTAGCCGTGCAGCGGGATTTCCACGATCATCCCGGCCGCCTCCAGTACCTCGCGGCTCAGGCCCAGGGCCTCGTTGCCCACTGCCAGGCAGACCGGCCTGGGGAACTCGACCTCGTAGATCGAGCGGCTCTGCCTGGTGGTCTCCAGGGCGACCAGGGGGATCCCGCTCTCGCGGAGGCCGGAGATTACTTCCGATATCCGCGCCACGTGCTCGTGGGGCACGAACTCGCAGGTGCCCATCGCTGTCTTGGCAAGTTTTTCATCCGGGGGGTGGGCGGTGATCCCGCAGGTGAAAATCTTTTCCACCCGCGCGCACTCGCAGGAGCGGAAGATCGCGCCCACGTTGAAACGGCTGCGCAGGCTGTCCAGCACCACGGTTACCGGGTGGCGCGGCAGGCGCGAGTAGACCTCGATGGGGATGCTGCGGTCGCGGTCGCGGACCCGGATGTTTTTTTCCTCGGGCAAGGGATCTCTCCGTAAGCTCTGGGGCCCGGTCGGCGGCTCAGAATTCCGCGCTGCCGGGTGTGCGCGGGAAAGGGATGACATCCCTGATATTGGCCATGCCGGAGAGGAAAAGCAGGGTCCGCTCCAGGCCGAGGCCGAACCCGCTGTGCGGCGCGGTGCCGAACCGCCGGGTATCCAGGTACCACCAGTAGTTCTTTTCATCCAGGCCCAGCTTGCGGATCCTGCGCTCGAGCACGTCCAGGCGCTCCTCGCGCTGGCTGCCGCCGATGATCTCGCCGATCCTGGGCAGCAGCACGTCCATGGCGCCCACTGTCCTGCCGTCATCATTGAGCCGCATGTAGAAAGGCTTGATCGCGGCCGGGTAGTCGTGGATGATCACCGGCCCGCGCACTTTCTCCTCGGTCAGGTAGCGCTCGTGCTCGGTCTGCAGGTCATGGCCCCAGGAACAGGGGAACTCGAAGCTCTTGCCGCTGGCCTCGAGCAGCTTGACCGCCTCATCGTAGCTCAGGCGCACGAACTCCGAGGCGGCGATGGACTCGAGCTGGCCCAACAGGCCCGGCTGGTACCAGCGCTCCATGAACTCCAGGTCCTCGCGGTCGTGGGCCAGCAGGTATTCGAGGATCCCCTTGATAAAGTCCTCGGCCAGGTCCATGTTGTCCTGCAGGTCGTAGAAAGCCATCTCCGGCTCGACCATCCAGAACTCCGCCAGGTGGCGTGGGGTGTTGGAGTTCTCGGCGCGGAAAGTCGGCCCGAAAGTATAGACTTCGCTCAGGCCCAGGGCCAGCAGCTCGGCCTCGAGCTGTCCGCTGACAGTCAGGTAGGCGGGCCTGCCGAAGAAATGCTTCTTGTCCGCGGTGGTGATATGGAACATCTCGCCGGCGCCCTCGCAGTCGCTGGCGGTGATGATCGGCGTATGGATGTAGAAGAACCCGCGGCCGCGGAAGAACTCGTGGATGGCATGGGACAGGTAGGAGCGCAGGCGGAAGACCGAGGCGAAAGTGTTGGTGCGCACCCGCAGGTGGGCTTTCTGGCGCAGGAACTCCAGGGTGTGCTTCTTCTTCTGGATGGGGAAAGTCTCAGGGTCGGCTTCGCCCACCAGCACCAGGTCCTCGGCCTTGAGCTCGAAGCGCTGGCCCTTGGCCGGGCTTTCCACCAGGGTCCCCCGGGCCGTAACAGCGGAGCCGGTGTGCAGGCTGTCGGCCAGGGCATAGGCCTTGATCGAGGGCTCGAGCACCACCTGCAGGCCGGCCCCGGAGCTGCCGTCCACCAGGTCGATGAACGCCAGGTTCTGCGACTGCCGAACCGAGCGCACCCAGCCGCTGACCGTGAACTGCCCGCCCGCCTGCTCGCACTCGAGGATCTTCTTTATTTTCGACCGCTGCATCTTGCTTGTCTCCCGGATTTGTCGGCGGGGATCCCCGCTCCTTGAGTCGGTCTGCCTGCAGGCCGTTCCCCGGCCCGCTGGGGCCGCAGGCTGACTTTTACAGCTACGGCCTCTCTGGCTATCTGACTGCAAAATATATAATTACTGCACGAGCTAATATACCGCGGCCCGAAACCCGTTGGCAACCATTTTTTGCGGGCCCCGGCCGCCTATTCCAGCTCCACCTCGACAATGGTGTCGTATTCATCCGGCCTGTTTTCCGGCATCTTGACCACTGTGCCGAGGGGGGTCGCCCTCAGCTCCAGCGGGGTTTTGTCCAACAGCGCAGCCGACCTGACAGGCCTGCCGATCTCCGGCAGGGTGATCACCGCATCCGGCCCGAGCACGTGCAGGAACACCCGGCCGCCCTTGACTGTCGAGACCCCCCAGCTCTGCTCCGCGAAAGGCCCGCCCCGGGTGCCATAGACCGTGTCCCCGTACTTGCGCAGCCACTGTCCCATGGCCTCGAGCCGCTTGCGGTGGTCCTGCTGGATAGTGCCGTCCGGCTTGGGCCCCACGTTCAGCAGGAAGTTGGCGTTGTTCCCGGCTGCCCTGATCAGGTAGTGCAGCAGCTCCCGGGTGGACTTGGGCCAGTGGTCCTGCCGGTCGTATCCCCAGGAGTGGTTGATCGTCTCGCAGGTCTCCAGGGGCAGGGCCGAGATCCCGGCGCCCTTGTTGAAAGGGTCACGGCCGGGGAGTCCCTTTTCGAACATCTGGAAGTCCTCGCCGGGGAAGGGGGCGACATGGTGGTTGCTGCCGATCAGGGCCTGGGGCTGGAGCCGGTGGATCAGGCGGTAGGTCCTGCCCAGGCGCCAGTCAGCCTCGGGCTTTTCCCACATCCCGTCGAACCAGATACCCCCGAGCTTGCCGTAGCCGGTGCAGAGCTCCGTGAGCTGGGAGTCCATGTAGTCCAGGTAGCGCTGCCAGTCGCCGCTCTCCGGGCGGCCGTGCGAGTAGCTGCCGCCCCTGGGGTAGTAATCGGGGTGGTGCCAGTCGAGCTGCGAGTGGTAGAAGAAAAGCTTCAGCCCGTGCCGCTCGCAGGCCCCGGCCAGCATTTTCAGCACGTCCCTGCCGTAGGGGGTGCGCTCCACGATATCATAGTCGCTCACCTTGCTGTCGAACATGGCGAACCCGTCATGGTGCTTGCTGGTAATGGTGATGTAGCGCATCCCTGCATCCGCGGCCATCCTGCACCATTCATCCGGGTCGAACCCGGTCGGGTCGAACTGTGGCGGCAGCTTCTCGTACTCGGCGATCGGGATGTCCTCGACGTGCATCACCCACTCGCCCCGGCCCAGCAGGCTGTAGACTCCCCAGTGGATGAACAGGCCGAACTTGGCATCCTGGAACCACTGCCGCGCCTCGAGGTTCTCCGGGGCAGGGGTGTAACCGAGGTCGCCCTGCTCGGCGGCACGGCCGCAGGCTGCCGCCAGGAGAAGACAGAAAGCTACAGCCACAGTCCTATTATGCTTGGCCACGCAACACCTCCATCCGGTTGATGGTTTTTTCCGCCGGTCCAGGGCCGTAACTCCGCACAGGCTGTGCAGGATCCGGCCGCCTGGAGTCATTTCTCGAACACGACTTTGCCGCCCACCAGGGTCATCTCGACCGGGATCTCGATGATCCTCTCCGCAGGCACGCTCAGGATGTCTTCGCCTAGCACCACCAGGTCTGCGCACTTGCCCGGCTCGACCGAGCCCAGCAGGTCTTCATCGAAAGACTGGTAAGCGGCGTTTATGGTGTAGAGCCTGAGCGCTTCGACCACGCTGATTTTCTGCTGCTCCCCGACAGGCTTGCCGGCCTTTGTCCGCCGGTTGACCAGGGCGTGGATGCCCATCAGCGGGGGGAAGGGGGAAGCGTCATAGTCAGAGTTGGCCGAGACCGCGACTCCGGCATCCAGCAGCGAGCGGGCGGCGAACATCCACTCCAGGCGTTTTTCTCCGAAAGCGGGGATCAGCTTGTCTCCGTGGTAGTAAGGGTAGGCCCCGAACAGGGTGGGCAGCATGCCCAGCCGCTTGATCCGGTCCACCAGCTCCGGGTTGAGCACCGTGCAGTGGATGATCCGGTTCCTGGGGTCATGGCGCGGGTATTTGCGCTGGAGCTCCTCCATGATCTCCAGGTACATGGCGATCGCCCGGTCCCCGTTGGCGTGGGCCGAGATACGGCAGCCGGCGGCGTAGGCTTCCTCGAGCGTCCTGGCGGCAAGCTCCCTGGTGGTGGCCATCACCCCGTAGAAATTATCCCGGTGCAGGTAAGGCTCGGACACGAAGGCTGTGCGGGCGGAGATAGACCCGTCGAAGAAAAACTTCATGCCGCAGAGCTTGACCCACTCATCGCCAAACGGTTTGTCCGTGAGGCCGAGGCCGCTCATCTCGCGGAAGTGGTCTATCCCCAGGTCAACCCTGAACCTTACCGGCAGCTCGCCGCGCTCCCTGAGGTCCAGCACGGCAGCGACCTCGGTGCTGCCAGCATTGTCGTAAATGCAGGTAAGCCCCGCCGCAGCCACCTTCCGAAGCATATCGCGCACCACCCGGGCGGTCTCTTCCCTGGTCAGGGGCTTCTCGGAGGGCATCACCCGCCGGACAAGCTCTTCGGCTTCCTCGTGAAGGCCTCCGGTGGGCTCGCCGGTGGCTGGGTCGCGGTCGATCATCCCCCCGACCGGGTCCGGCGTGTCCCTGGTGATCCCGG
>JAFGTO010000330.1 GCA_016934095.1 Candidatus Glassiibacteriota bacterium | reverse complement strand
TCCGGGTTGTAACCCCAATAGTTATACATCCAGAAAAAAGTGCCCTCTGCCCTGACCCGCCAGGGCAGGCAGCCCATATCATAGCGCGTGGTGTGCACCTGGCTCAGCGGGAAACTGTAGACCCAGTAATCCTTGTGGTATTTCCGGGCGACATCCAGGCAGTCCAGGAATGCCCCGTCCGAGACAACGATGTCGCACTGGTCGCGCATGCTTTCGGCCCAGACCCCTCGGTTCATCACCACTCCGTAGACCCTGTTCCAGGGCATGACTGTCTTGAGCAGGTCGTAGCGGTGTTTGCAGCGGTCCAGCAGGCGCTCGGTGGGTTCATCGTAGATCAGCACCACCAGTTCCTGGGGATAGGCTTTGGCCTCCCAGTGGGCGCGGATCTGCCTGAGCCCGTCCACGAACAGGCTGTCCAGCCTGGGGCTGACAGCCGGGCCGATGACGCTCTTGCCGTCGATGCGCTCGCCGGTCTCGACCGGCAGGTCGAAAACCCCGGCGATCTGGCGCTCGTAGTGCAGGCTGTGGTCGTTGCCCAGGCTGATTATCACCGGCCCCTCCAGGCCGCCGGCCACCACTTCGGCCATGAACTTATCCATCCGGCTGAAGTCGAGCACCAGGCGCTCTCCCTTGCGGCTCATCCCGATCCCGGTACCGCCCCAGAAAAACTGGATCGCATCCAGGCCGTGTTCTTTCATGTCCGCGTACCAGCCGGCAGGCAGGTCGGTCGAGGACATGAACACTCCGCCGATGACCGGGCTGCGGTCCAGGGTGAACGGCAGCACCTCGCAGATGACCTCCAGGCGGCGCACTTCTCCCCCGGATTCCACCCGTACCGCTGAGCTGTAGGTCCCCGCTGCGGCATCGGCCGGAGGGCGCACGGTAAGCCAGAAAAACGAGGTCTCGCCCGCTTTCAGCTCCACCGGCCCGTTAAATTCATAGAGCCTGTTAGGCTGGGTTGAGTCGCTGAGGCTGCCGACAACGTGCAGCTCGCACCAGGAGACAGGCAGTGCCCGGGGGCCCTCAGCCCAGTCGAGACTGACAGCCACCGGGGCGGCCCGGTCCGGGCGCACGGCGAACGCCGCCGGCTCGTATTCGCCGGGAGTAGTCCGCAGGCGCAAGGCTTGCCGCGGGCTTGCCGGTGCAGGCTCCTGCCTGACCATCGGTTTCAGGTACGGGTGTTCCCAGACCGCGAGCTCGGCCTGCACGGATGAGAACAGGGTGAGAACGAGCAGGGCGGTGATGAGCTTTTTCATTTTTTCTCCCTGGAAAAAGAAAGTCCGGCCGGGTTCTGCTGCCAGTCCCGGCTTGAAAATCGGGTGGTTTTTATGCTATACTCACCCAGGCAGTTCAAATTTGCCGTTGGAGCCGGCCCTGTCCCTGAGCCTGTCCAGGGGTCCTTTCATGCGGTGGTACCTGAGCAGCCCGATCAGGGCTACCGCGACGCCCAGGGGGATGAAAATCCAGCCGATCATGACCATCACCAGGTGGCCGAAGAACTGCACGAAAGATGCACCCGCGATGAACAGTGTCAGGGCGGTACGGTAGTATGCCAGCAGGGTCCTTTCATTGGCCAACTGAGTCCGGTCGGCGGCCAGGTGGTCGCGCAGGATCATTCTTTCGGGATTGTCTCGATAATAGTCTTGCATTGGTTTTGCCCCTGTAATCTGAGACCCGCGGTTATATACCGGGTTGACCGGGAAAAATACAAGCTGCTTCCGGTGCGCTTGTTAATCCGGAAAATAAAATATATAATACGTTATACGCCCGTGCAATAAGCGCGTTCCCGCGCAGGCCGTCCCGGCTTTGGTGATTGATGCGATACCTTGCTTTGATCGGGATGAGTTCATAAAACTATAACCTTCCGGAAAGGAGATAAAGATGTCCCGGACAATTTTTTTCCTTTCTCTGTTTATGCTGGCTGTTTTGGATGAGCTGCCTGGCGAAGTGCCATTCAATGCCATGGGCGAGATGGCAGGCGAGGTGCGGACGCATTCGGCGATCCTGCAGACCAGGCTTACCGCAGTGCCCGAGCGCGATGCGCAGGGCGAGGTGAAAGGGGCTGCGGGCTGGGCCTGTTTCGAGGTCTCCCCGGTCGAGAACTTTGACGGTTCGTGGTTCACTTCCTGGCGCAGGGCTCTGCCCGAAAACGATTATTACATCAAAGAGCTGGTGGGCGGCCTGGCTGCCGGGACCCGCTATTTCTACAGGGTGCATATCGGAGCTCAACCCGGACAGAGCGGCAGGGTAGGCCCGCGCCGCACGTTCGCCACCGCCCCTGAACCGGGGAGCCTCAGGAACGTGACTTTCGCCGTGGTCACCAGCCACCGCTACCAGAACCTAGACCACCCGCAGGGATTCGAAAGCTACGCCGCTCTCAGCCGCCTGCGGCCGGATTTTATCATCCTGACCGGGGACAATGTCTACTATGACAGCGACCAGCCGGTGGCTGTAGACCTCGAGACCTGCCATTTGCACTGGCACAGGATATATTCCCTGCCGCGCCTGGTGAGTTTTTTCGGGCTGGTGCCGGGTTACTGGATGAAAGACGACCACGATTACCGGTTCGATGACGCCGACCCTTACATGCCCGCGCGCGAGGGCGGCTCGCCGGATGACCTGCTGGGCCGCAGGATCTTTCTGGAGCAGGTGCCGGTCCCGGAAAAGACCTACCGCACTGTCTGCTGGGGGGCGGGCCTGCAGGTCTGGTTTCCGGAGGGCAGGGATTTCCGCAGCCCCAACGATCTGCCGGACAGCCCGGCCAAGACCATGTGGGGAGTGGAGCAGCGCCGCTGGCTGGAGCAGAGCAT
>JAFGTO010000329.1 GCA_016934095.1 Candidatus Glassiibacteriota bacterium | reverse complement strand
TGGCCGCGTAACGCAGGGCGTCCTCGGCGGACTCCCCGAAATCGGTGGTATAGAGGATCTTTTTCAGCTCGATCATCGAACGGCTCCGGAGAAAATTTTGAAGGTCGGCGGGTAAGCCGTGGACCTGCCACAGTATGTCGCTTTTCCCTATTTTATTATATCAAGTCGCCGCTTCCCAGGCAAGCCGGGATTATGGCGGCCGCCGGGAGACCCTCCCGGCATCGGCCGGCGGCAGGCCCCCGGCCCCTAGGGCTTCCCACGCCTGAAAGCTCAGCAGATGCGGGGCAGCAGCTCATCCCCCAAAGGCACGACAATCCTCCTGCCCCCGACCACGGTCTCGACACTGACCGTGCCGGGGTCCTCCCCGGACAGCCGGCCGATCCAGGCCGCCTCGGCCGCACCCGCCTGCTTGAGCGCACCGACGGCTATTTCGCTGTCTGCGGCCGGTACGACTGCGGCAAAGACTCCCTCGTTGGCGATAAAGAGGGGGTCGAACCCCAGGATCTCGCAGGCGCCGCGCACCGCCTCTTTGCCCGGTACCGCAGCCTCCCGCAGCTCGACCCCCAGCCCGGCCGCGGCGGCGATCTCTGTCAGCACCCCGGCCAGCCCTCCCCTGGTCGGGTCGCGCATTACGCGCACACCCGGGCAGGCCTCGAGCAGGGCCTGCACCTGCCCGGCCAGTGGAGCCACGTCGCTGGTCAGCCCGGTCTCCAGGCCGAAATCCTGGCGCGCAGCCATCACCGCTATGCCGTGGCTGCCCACCGGCCCGCTGACCAGCACCGCATCTCCGGCCCGGCAGCGCTCAGGTCCCAGGCTGACCCCCTCTCGCACCAGCCCCACTCCGGCGGTATTGATAAAGATCTTGTCCGCAGCGCCCCGGGCCACCACCTTGGTGTCCCCGGCCACAATCTGCACCCCGGCCAGCCCGGCCGCCCGGGCCATGGAGTCGAGGACCCTCTCCAGGTCCGTCATGGGCAGGCCCTCCTCCACGATCAGGCCGGCCGAGAGGTAAAGCGGCCTGGCCCCGGCCATCGCCAGGTCGTTCACTGTGCCGCAGACCGCCAGGTAGCCGATATCCCCGCCAGGGAAAAAGACCGGGTCCACCACGTAGGAATCGGTAGTGAAAGCCAGGCGGGCGCCCGGCGGCAGCTCGAAGACTGCGCTGTCGCCCAGGGCATGCAGCAGGGGGTTGTCGAAGCGGGGCAGGATGAGCTCGCGGATCAGCCGGCCCATGGCCTCGCCGCCGCTGCCGTGCGCCAGGCGGACAACCTCTGTCTCTTTTTGTTCTTCGGGCATCGGGTCAGTTCCTTCGCCGCCTACTGCGGCGCCTCCCAGGCTCCCCCGGCGCTGACGTAATCGAACATGGCCGAGCTTTGTTCGAGCAGCCCCTCCAGGTCCTCGGCATACATCAGCCCCCCGGCAACCAGGCCCTCGGCGCAGTTGCGCACCCGGGCCAGGTAGATGTCTTTGCGCTTGTAGCGCTCGGCCACGCTCCTGCGGCTGTCCCCCCGGCGCAGGCGCTCGTCGCGGTCTGCGGAAAAAGGCAGCCAGGCCCCGGAAAGATTGAGTACCGGGGTGTTCTCGACACCCATCCAGCCGGCCGGGTAGTTCCAGCCGGTATAGCTGGCCAGCGGCACCTCCACCCAGGGTGTCCTGATCCCGGCAGCCTCGTTGCCGTCGTCATCCACTACCGGCACCATGGTCGGGTAGAGCACGCCGATATCCGGCAGCGGCTTGTCCAGGATGCCCTGACCGAAACGCGGTCCCCAGTCGTAGCGGGGATGCACTCCGACCAGCAGCGGTGGCTGTACGTCCGGCACTGCCGGGAAGCTGAAAAACTCCGCGGCCACCAGTTGGTCCTTGTCCAGCCCGGGGTAACAGCTCGCCGGGGGCGGCTCTGCGAAACGGACCCAGCGGTCCAGCTTCTCGAGCAGCGGCACCTCGATCAGCCCCGGATCATTGGGGTTGTACGGCAGGTACGGGCCGTTGTCTGCAGAGGTCCCGGGCCGGCCTTTCACCAACTCCGCATGGCCGTGAGCGGTTCCGCTCAGCAGGTAGATCCGCACGTTTTCAGGGAGCTCCAGGTCTTTTTCTCCAAGCACGTCCACGTGGGTCAGGGCCGCACCAGCAGTCCAGTACTCGGCCGAATGGTGCAGGCAAAATACTTTCGGCTGTAATTGCTTCCCGACATCCTGGAAGAGGCCGCCGGTCAGTCCGGTAACCGGGTCGGTGGAGGGTGCATGGGTGAAAGGGAAATCGAAGTTGGGGTAAAACCCGAAGTGCCGGGATGGCTGGGCGTGCCGGTAGTTGAAAAACCCCATGCGGCAGCCCGGCACGTTGGCGAATACGCCATCCAGCACCCGCTCCCCGGTCAGGGACTCGTTGAAGCCCTGGTAGATGAAATTTCTCAGGAAGCGCCCGCTCTGGCTGGAGCCATAGGCCAGGGTATGTCTGATCACACTCTTTCCATCCACCCCGAGCAGCGGGTTGAGCGAGTCCGGGCCGCGCAGAAAGGCGACCAGGTCCCGCACCGCAGGAAAGCAGAGGCCCATCACCGGCGAGCGGTTGGTCCGGTAGCACAGGGTATAGACCTTGAACGGCTCGAAGCCCTCGGGGAAATATAGCGTTACGCTGTCCGGCACCAGCCTGCCGCTGCTGTCCGGGCAAGCCAGGCTCCAGCGCGTGCGCTCGACCTCGGTGCCTGGGTCTCCGTAGGTCTCGTGCACCCGCAGCCGGGCCTCATCCGCATGAACCGGGTCCACTGCGTACGCCCGGTGCCCGTCCGCCCCCAGGTAGGCGACAGTATCCCCCGGGCCGCCCCCAAGCTCGGCCAGCACCTCGCCGGGGAGCGGCTTGCCGTCCTCCGAGGCTTCCGGAACGAAAAGGTGCAGCCGCAAGGTATCGGGGAGCAGGTCCGCCTGCCAGCCGGAGAAAACCAGGGTGTAGCCCTGCTTCATCAGCCTGCCGTGGCGCTCGCCGCTGCCGCTGGGACTGACCGCCACCCGGGCCCAGGGCTCCGGGTCGAGCAGGCGGGTATCGAAATTCCCCCGGTTGACCACCGTGTAGAGCAGGGCCCCGTTGCCCCTGCCCGGGTCAGCGGGCATGGCGATAACGAACTCCGCGCTGAAATGCACCAGGCCGTCCTCACCTGTCCGGGCATCCTGGATGTCGGCGACCCGCGAGTTTAAAGGGTCTGCCGGGTCGAGGGCGTAGTGCACCCTGCCGGCCAGGGCCTGATAAGGGCCCGCCGCCCCGAAAGAGATCCCGCCGCCCAGCAGGATACGCCGCTCGACACTCAGGCCGGTAACACCGGCTTTTCGCGGCTGTTTGACCGGCTCCCTGCTTTTAGCGCATCCGCCCAGGCACAGGCAGACAGCCACCGCAGCCACTGCCAGGCACCAGCCTGCCCGGCGACTGTTCGATTCTCTCGGGATCAGCATTGAGCCTCGCTTTCCGTGATCTCGTTATCCTCATCCGCTTCAGCGGTAGATCGCATTGAAAAGCAGCTTGAAAGTGCCGTACGTCTGGGCCCGGTTCTGCACGCCGAAGCCGCAGAGCACGATGTGTCCCTGCCCGAGACTGACATCCACCACGGCGGGCTTGCCCTGCAGGTGCCTGTCGCCGATTATCCAGCCGCTCAGCAGGAGGTCCTGCTTGGGGTAGCGGGCCACCACCCGGCGGTCGGCATCGTTGCTCCGCGGGATCTCCGTGGCCAGCGGAAAACCATCCGCGTAGAAGGCCGCCGCTTCCTCCGGCATGCCGTAGCCTACCGGGTGGCTGCTGTCCACGCTCAGGCGCAGCAGAGAACCCGGGCAGAAGAATTCCTGCTGCGCCACGTCTTTCAAGTCCTCGCGCACCGGCAGGTGAAATTCCCGGATAGGCAGGCTGCAGGCCTCCCGCAGGCAGACCAGGGTCCCCCCTGCCCGCACGAAACGCTCCAGCTCCCTGACTCCCTCTTTCCCGATCCCTCCCCGGTACTCCGGCGGCAGGTTGCGCAGGCTCTCACTCTCGCTCTCCGGGTGAGCGCCCTCGACTATCGCATCCGCGCCCATGCTCGGCAGGATGATGACCCGGTAATCCGCCTTCAGCTTGCCTTTCTTGACCCTCTGTTTGTCCAGGCGCTCGTAGTCGAACTCGAAGCGGTCTAGCACCAGACGGGTCCAGCCCTCGTCCATGCTGGGCAGCCAGCCCCGGTAGAGACCGATCCTTGAAGGTTTCAGCGGCAGGCGCTCGACAGCCGGCGGCCGTTCCGCCCGGTACAGGCTCACCCGGCAGTCTTGCGCCACCCGGTCGAGGACCTGCGGCTCGGCCTCGATGAAAAAAGTCCCGGCCGGCCAGCGCCTGGCGGCTGAGGTAAAAGCAGCGGAGCAGCGCCAGAGGGAGGCTCCCTGCGCCAGCAGCCGGTTGACCGCCCGGTAGGAATTGACATCCCTGCAGTCCAGCAGGGCCGGGCTTCCCGAACAGAGCGCAGGAGGCAGCGGAGCGGCTTCCAGCAGCTCGAGCTGTGCCACGAAAGGACTCTGCACCTCGACAACCTCCACTCCCATCATCAGCCCGACACTCCAGCCGGCGTTGTCGTAGGGCGGCATCGGCGGGCCTTCCGGGTATTTGCGCACGTCCGGATATTCTTTCAGCTCCAGCAGGTCCTTGATAAACCTGCCGTAGGGCTGGTCGAGCTCGAGCACCACGGTGCCCTCCGGGAAGACCCCCTCGTCCACCTGAAAACTCCTCCCGGCCCGGTGCATCTCGCAGCGGGTGCGCTCGAAGATTTTCAGCATGCGGGCCACGCTGCCCGGGCTGTCCTGGCCCGGCGGGACCAGGTAGGCCCAGGGCGCTCCCCGCCCGCTCAAGTGGAGGGCATCCCCGGCCATGCGGTAAAAAGCGTCCAGGAACTCCCTGCGGTACTTGGAACAGGCGCCGATCAGGGCTTTCTGGGAGATAATCTGGTAATCTACAATATCGCGCAGCCGCCACCAGCCTCCCGGCCAGGGCTCGGTGAAATTGAGCCTCGGCTCGTATTCCGGCAGCCCTTTTTCGGTTCCTCTCAGCTCCGATGGATCGATAAATACCGGGGTGGCGATACGCACGCTGGCGCTCTCGGTGAGCAGCGCGGTGATGTTGTGCTGGGTGGCATTGGGCCGGACACTGCCCTGGTACCAGGCCGAGTAATAGGCGTTGCTGCCAACCCCGGTCTTGCCTGCGGCAGCCAGGCCGTATTTCATGGCCGTACCCAGGAGCTCGATCTGGTTCCAGATCAGACTCGGATAGTTCGGGTTCGGGGGCCCGTAAAACGGCGGCACGAACATTCGCACCCCGGCCGAGCCCATCTGGTGTACATCCACCAGCACCTGGGGGTGCCAGTCGCCGTAGAGGATGTCCACCAGGGCATCCGTCTCGGCCAAGTTGAGAAAAAACCAGTCGCGGTTGTTGTCGTGCCCGGCATAATGGTGATAGAGCCAGGGCAGCATCCCGCCTTCGTAATCGGTGCCCAGGTACTTGTCGTAGTAATCCACGATCATCTGCTGCCCGTCCGGGTTGGCCGAGGGCAC